>CADBNP010000096.1 GCA_902796095.1 uncultured Aeromonadales bacterium
AATAAGATCTGCCGGGTGATTCTCTGTTGCTGATAATTTTAACACGGTAAGCGGAAAAAGGTTCAGCCAATATCTGAAAGACTTTTTTGTATATGTTAATGGGGAATAAGAGTGAGTTTTCAGCAGTGACGTTGATTTTTTGATCCTTTCTTAAATCATGACGGATCACGGAAAAATGTGTTTTGGAAGCAGATTCGAAAAAAAAGAATAAAAAAATTAAAAAAGTGTTGCAAACAGTTTAAGTTTGTATATAATGAACAATTCAGAATGAACATCGGCTGAAACGTTGTAAGTTATCGTTTCAGTTCGAGACCTGGGGGTGACATGGCTTCGACAGGAAGAGTGAGGTCCTAGGTGCATGCCAAGCTGATGCAACTTGTAAAACTGTATCAAAAAAATAGTCGCAAACGACGAAACTTTCGCTATCGCAGCTTAATAACCTGTAGTTAGCCTTCCCGCGTTGGCTTGCCAGTGACTCAACGCATGGAAGATCCTTTCACTGGATCGCATGGATTTCCCGTCTGAGATTGAAGTGCTAAATTTTAATCAGACTGGCACATTGATGGCGTGTTTGCCCGCAGTTAGTGTGTAAGATTAAAGACAAACTAAGCATGTAGTACCGAAGATTGATCCTTTTTGGACGCGGGTTCAATTCCCGCCACCTCCACCACGGCAACAGATTCATATCATTTTGTCATTGTTTCATGTTTTCATCAGTTCGGAACTAAATCTCTGGTACAGAACTTTGTACAATTAAGTTCTTAAAATACAATCAACTTCTTAAATTTGTGACCATAAAATAAAGGCCGCAGCTTTAGGCCACGGCATAGTGCATCCTGTTTTTGTCTGATCTAGAAGTTAGATCCGTTCCAGCCCCAGTTATCCAGCGGATAGTAGGCTACATATATGCAATTTCCCGGTATCCCCAGTTCGTTTTCCAGAATTTTGCATACGCTTGATGTCATATTGCCTGTTGCTGAAGGTGATGCTCTTCCGTAGAGACTTACCGAAACAAAGGCACCCTTGTCGAGTTTTTTGCCGGCAAACCACAGATCAGCACTGTTTTCAATCCCTACCATTACATACTGTTTCGGCTTGCTGAGATCTGATACTGCAGCATCGGCGATTTCATTCTGAATTTTTTCCTTCTGAGCCTCAGAGACCGGTACGGAAAGCTTTAAATTTATATAAGGCATATAATTCTCCTGTTTTTGACTATTCTGTTTTATCTCTGCATGTCTGCGCGCATTATCAGTGATGAGTTAAATTCGTCCCTGTTCTGGTCATCCCTGCGGATAACTTTTACTCCGTTCTGGCTTCCCACTATCAGAACATCTGCTGTTCTGTGAGCAAAAAGTCCCACAGTTACAACACCCGGGATCATGTTTATCTGTTCTTCATAATCCTTGGGGGCATTTATTCTGAGTCCGCGGACATCAATGATGCAGTTGCCGTTGTCGGTAACAACATTTGTTCTAAATACAGGTCTGCCGCCCATTTTTCTCAGTTCGCCTGATACATAATTCACGGCCATCGGTATTACCTCGACAGGCAGGGGAAAATCTCCCAGCATTGTAACAAGTTTGGTTTCATCCACGATGCAGACAAATTTTTTTGCAACTGCTGCTACAATCTTTTCTCTGGTCAGTGCAGCTCCGCCCCCCTTGATCATTTCAAGGGACCCGTTGATTTCATCAGCTCCGTCCACATATACATCAAAGGAATCCACATCGTTTAGATCAAATACAGGAATGCCGATTTTTTTCAGGCGTTCTGCTGATGCAACAGAGCTTGACACGGCCCCCTTGATTTTGTCTTTTACAGTAACAAGATTATCTATAAAGTAGTTTACGGTTGAACCTGTTCCTACTCCAAGTATGTCGCCTTCCTGCACATATTTAACAGCTTCCAGTGCGGCGGCTCTTTTCATTTCACTCTGATCCATTTATTTTACCTGCCAATTGATAAATTCGAAGAGGAGTTGCCACTGTTTTTAACTTTTCATCCCATGTGTCAGCAGGAACCGAGTCAACGAGCTGAAAATTATGGGCAAGACCTATTACGGTAACCTCGCGTCCTGAAAGACGGAGACTTTTAAAAAGATGATCATAATATCCTCCACCCATGCCAAGGCGGTTTCCTTCAAGATCAAATGCCACCAGGGGAGCAAAAATGACATCCAGATCATCCGGCTGAATTATTGGATTTGTCTCATCCGGTTCCGGAATGTTGTATTTATTGGGGATCAGAACAGTACTTTCATCAAATTTTCTGAACTGCATTACGCGCGGAAGATCCGGATCTACCACCGGCAGATAAATTTCTGCACTGCATGATCTTAGTTCTTCAATGAGAGGATATGTATCTATCTCACCGTCTGACGGAAGGTAGAGAGCATAGGAATTATAGGAAAGTATTTCAGGAATTGTTTTGAGCTGTTCAAGCAGATCCAAACCAGCCTTATGCTGATCATCATCGGAAAGACTTCTGCGGAGACTTCGGATTTTTTTTCTTAACTGACTTCTCATATCATCTGATGGGGTGCCCTGGCATGGTTAAGTAATATTGCCTTGAACCCTATGGTTCAAGTGGAAATCGAGTTACTCCGGCTTAGGCTTCTTAACCGAATTAAGCTTGCACACCGCAGGGTAAACGATCCCGGATTTTAATGCATCGGCTCAGGAACAGTGACCGCTCCAAGTCAGGACACGTCTTATTATTGTTGTTCGGCACCGATTTTGTCAAGTTTTTTCATCAATGAATTAACCTTGTTTTTGACGGCATCCATTTCCTTTCTGAAATCAGCCTCTCTTGACAGATTTTCTTTGCAGTAGTTGACCGCCACAAGACTGATTACCTGATCTATGGGAAGACGGTTGCTGGTCAGTCCCTGCATTTCTGCAATATCCCGGTTCAGTGTCCGTGCAGCCTTGCGGAATGCATCACTTTCTCCTGCCTTGCAGCTTATTGTGAATTTGTTATGCTGAATTTCTATTTCAACTTTTTCAACGGTTGTGGAATCCATTTTATTATCCCTGCTGACAAAATGTCTGTTGAGCCAATGACTTTAATCGGCCCTTTTTTCAATTTATTTACTTCCCGGAAAATCTCCGGAGCATAACGCAAAAAAACTGATTCAGTCTATCAAAATTTAAATTGATTGGCAAACGGACCGGAAAGGAAGAGTTCTTTGATCACTGGGGAGCGGAAGCAGTGTCCGGACTTTCTTTCTGAAACTGCAGCGGAGTGTCGGATGCAGATATTGTGACGTGACTGTATCAGACGGTATCGTTCTGCTGCGATTGTGAAGAAATATGCTTTGGGGATATTTCAGATTGTTGCTGATCTTCAACCTTTATCGCATTATTTTCCTTCTGATTTTGAATCGGATTAACATTTAAGTTAATCCGGTTGTGTATGATTTAAATGTATTGTTTGGGTGAGGATCGGTGGTTTTTATGATTCAGAATGATGACACGGGACTGCGCAATGATGAACCTGTAAAGCCGGAGCCAGAGATTAAGGCAAAATACAATTCCATGCTGAGGGAGAATTTAAGGCATATATTCACCAGAACAGTTGATGATGAGTATTATGTACGATCCCTTATTTATAAGAACATTTATTATCGTAATGTACGTCCGGAAAGTGTACCGCTGTTTGCTTTTGATCTTCCTGGGGATGCACCGGTATACATTGAAGGCTATCAGATGCTTTCACATATCGGCGGAACAGCTTCGGCTCCTGTGCAGCTCGGCCGAATGAATGATTCGACAGATCTCCATGTCTGTTTTCTGACTCCGGGAGAGGTATGCGGTTTTAATTATATGCTTACCTGCATTGATGAAGAGTGGTATCTTCTCGGTGCTGTAACCTGCTTCAATACATATCTTGCCTTCCATCTTAAAAACTGTCATGTGGATGTTGTATGGGAAATGGCAGGAACCGAAATCGATTCCAGATCGGAGTATGAAGGTGAAAAGATCTGCCTGTTATCATCAGGATCAAAGGAGGAAGTTCTTGAACGCTACGGAAAAATGATTTCAAGATTTCACACACCGAGAAAGTCTTCCTCAAAGATTGGATGGTGCTCATGGTATGCCTACTATGACATAGTCACTGAAAAGGATATTTATAAAAATCTGGACATGATGACAAATCAGTGGCCGGAACTTGATTATCTCCAGATAGATGACGGCTACCAGACTCATATGGGAGACTGGCTTGAGTCTTCGGATCGTTTTACCGGCGGACTCAAGGAGATTTGCTCAAAGATTCTCAGCGCTGGAAAAAAAATAGGGATCTGGGTTGCTCCTTTTATTGTAAGCGGTTCATCACGGCTGTTTAAGGAGCATCCTGACTGGGTGGTAGAGGGTTCCCGTCATCACCCTCTTGCCGCGGAAAGTATTACCTATGGAGGCTGGAGAGATACTCCATGGTATATTCTTGATTTTTCAGTTCCTGAAGTGAAGGAATATATTCGATCTGTGTTTTCATATTTTCACAATGAGATGGGCATAGATTACTTTAAACTCGATGCTCTCTTCTGGGGTGCCATACCTGATGTGAAGTACAGAGATCGCAATCTTACCGTGTGCCAGCACTACAGGGAAGCAATGCGTGTTATTCGTGAGGCCGTCGGTGAAGAAAGTTACATTCTCGGGTGCAACGCTCCTTTATGGCCGTCTCTTGGTCTGTTTGAAGCTCAGAGAGTAACTGATGATGTTGAAAGAAGACATGCCAGGATAAGTGAGCAGGCAGTGCAGGCTGAAGCGAGAAAATGGATGTCGGGTGTGCTGTGGCTTAATGATGTTGACTGCATGGTTTCAACCGGTGTGATCCCTGATGATTATAATCTTCTGAAGAAAATGCTGCTGGATTCCAGGGGACCATTGATCATTGGAGATCCTCTGGACAAGGCTGGCAGTGAACTTCATGATCTGATAAAAGTCTGGAGGAACAAGGTTTCTGCTGCAGGGCAGGAGAAGTAGAATTTTAAAGATCGTTTTTGTGGGCTGAAGAGGGAACTCTTCAGCCGAGTTTATTGTTTGTGATCTTCATAGAAGTGCTCTGTCAGACATACCTGTCATAATTTGTATAGACTCCATTTCCTCTTATTCATCAATTAGCAGAACTCAATTCTAAACCGTCAGTTGTTCCCAGTAAGCATTATTGCCGATTATTCTAGTATTTGCCAAGCAATTACAACATAATAGTTTCTACAATTGTCACAATTTTGATGTGCATTCAGAGAATGATAGGAGTTTCACTTTATTAAGGTCTATAAATATACCTATTGAAAAATATCTGGATTGCATTTAAACAAATTAGGATCAACCCTTATGCCAGATACCTTCATAACAGATTTCAACATTCTTAAATTTTCTTCTGTTTCAACATAAATTTGAATAATATCATTCACAGATATATTATCATGAATTAGCACTTCTGCTTGAATATCTGTAGGGATATTATCTGGTTCTTTGTCTCTCGTAATTTTTATAAAATGACCAGATGAGTCTCGGTATGATATTTCAAGATCAAATAAAGAAATAAATTTTTCGAAAGAACCATCAATTCCAATGGTGTTTCTGTTGTAATTGTTAGCAGCATTAGTAATAGAAAATATTGTGGATTTACGGTAAATATACTTAGGTGAAATAGCAAGAACACAGAAGAATTTTGTAAAATCATTTTGTGAAAAATTATTTCTCTTGAATTTCATCATCTTTTGGTTTATTCGTTCGATAGAACAGTTTGTATGATCTTTGCCGTCCAATCTATACTTATCTAGAAAATCACTGTTGGATAAATTAACATCGGTTGAAGTTTCAAGTGTGCTTCTTGGTTTAATAAATCCTTCATCAAAGATGTAGGGAACATTTATGTTAGTTGTAAAATGAAGCAACTTAGATATGCCTCTGCGAGTTATTTCATTCATAAATCGTTGTTTGTCATCTTTTTCTTCAACATCGATTGATTCTATCATTCTTAATTGTCCCTGTTATCTTCTACATAGATCAAATTTCTGTCTATATCATCCAAGATTGATGAATACTCATTTTCAGATGAAAAAATAG
>CADBNP010000097.1 GCA_902796095.1 uncultured Aeromonadales bacterium
TCCAAAGTTACAGAGCAGTTCTGTTTTAATGGAAGATATGATGAAGTTTCAGAAGGAGGCATTGCTCAAGACTGTGCTGTCTTTACTCTGACTGAAGGAGCAGACACGTCAAATGTCAAACCTGACGAATGGACTTCTGGTTTATCTCTCGGCGGCTCGTACGTGATCGATCTGCATGAGAGTGATCTCACCATGAAGTTGTGGCAGGAGGCTCAATAATATCCTCGGAACGTTTCAGAATATTTACTGAAATAATCTGACAGTAAAAGATCCGGTTGATCCGGATCTTTTTTTTATCCTGCTTCGAATACTTGCAGCATCCCCATGGAATATTGTGCAAGACAACAATCCTGGCGGACAGGTTTACCTGTTATCTCTCTCTGATACATTCCCCTTAATTGCTCTTTTTTGATCTTTTATGATTTTTTATTCCTTGCACTGTGCTAGACTCGACATAAGCAAGGGGTGGAACAATGGCAGGTGAAAAGTACGCAGCACAATACGACAGCGACAGATCCAGTGCACTGCTGATCGAACAGGGAATTTCCGAAATCCAGAGGATTATTGCCGGGTATCCCATTGCGCTGAAGTTCATTTTTGATCTCATATGCACAAATCCATCCGATAACGGAATTGTAAGCTACAAATACGATCCGGCCGAGCAGTCATTACCTCAGATAAAATTTGAAGATGATATCCCTCAGGAATATGAACAGCCTGTTGCAGATCCGTCATCAAACGCCGAAGAGCTGAACCAGGCACTTGCTGCATTGATTTCCAATTTTCATGCAGGAAATATCTCTTCGGATGTTTTTACAGAGGAATTTATAAAGTACCGACTCTGCTTTGACATACTGGAAAAAACTGTGAGAATGCTGATCAATGCCGCACATCACAATCATGTTCAGATCAGTTCAGAAATTTACAGAAAAATTGAGGACGGAAGACAGAAGATCATAAAAGGTCAGGATGAACTGATCGCTCGTCACAGAGCTCTCATCATGAGTTTTGTCAACACCAAGGGAAAAGCTCTTAATGAAAGTGATCGGGAGGATCTGGAACAGGACGGATATCTTGGACTTCTCAATGCTACTGATCGCTACAACTTCAGGCTTGGCAACTGCTACATGACATTTGCCTATTACAGGGTAAGACAGAATATCGACAGTTCGCTGTCACTGCTCAAAAATATCCGCATCCCCATAAACATAATGTCAAAAATATCCAGGCTCACAATCAAGGAAAAACAGCTGATCCAGAAGCTCGGTCATATTCCTACAAAACAGCAGCTGGCAGACGAGATGAACATTTCAGTGGAAACTCTCAATGAGCTTCAGTTTCTTAAAAAATCTGGAACAACATCCTACGATTCAAAAATCAGAGAATATGAGGACAGTGAATGCTACAGCGACACAATAGCTGATACAAGCCAAAAGGATGCCTGGGAAATTATCAATGAAGAGCAGAACAGGAAAACCATCGGTCTTCTGTTAAAGAAGCTGAAACCACAGGCCAGAAAAGTAATTGAATTAAGATACGGTTTTAATAACTGTGAACCTCACACAAGAGATGAAATAGGCGATCTTCTTGGGATATCAAGAGAAAGAGTCAGACAGATCGAAAATGAAACAATCCGTAGAATGATGAAAAACACAGAGATCCTGAAAATTTTCGGTGAACAGAAAAACCTTTTTGCTCCCCAGGATTTTGTGGCATCGTCTCAAAAGGCAGCAGAAAAAAACAACGAATCTTTAATGCAGACCAAATCATTGGCCCCAAAAAGAAAAAGGGTTGTAAAAAAATCAGGATCCGGGGAATAACAAATCAAGGTATGGATCAGAATGCCGCTCCCGCTAGCAATATGAATCATATTTACCGCCATGATCACACCCATGCTCACCGTTCAGAGTCGGTTAAAAAACCTGTGTATCACAGCAGAATAACACTTTTGCACATTGTTTATCTAAATACTGTTTGAATGAATAATAGACAAACAATAATGGACTTACCATAAGCAATCTATTATAATATTCACGTTTTGAAGCGGCCCCTTAGCTCAGTCGGTTAGAGCAGACGACTCATAATCGTTTGGTCCCCAGTTCAAGTCCGGGAGGGGCCACCATCAGAACCTTTGCAACAGTAATTCAGTTTCGCTGATTTCATAGAAAATTTTTTCACCTGCCAATCAAATCATAATAAAGTCGGATTTCAAATTTTATTGCAATCTGTAACAGATTCCGTTGTATCCGCACACTCTCATCTTCATGAAACTCTTGTTTTTTTGAAGACTGCAAACCAGTAGCGTAGAGAAGGTCTAACTACCTATCTTTATTTCACTATTTCACGGGGAAACAGCCAAGTCACCCCCAATGGAAACAAAAATCTGCTGCGGATTCTGGATATGCAACAGCAGCCCATGTCTATAACTCTGCCTGATCATTCATAAACGAAACAGGTCAACCAATTATGATGCAGACTCTATAACCCTCAAATGCTCTCATATTTGAGTCATTTGAAGTTCTGCTGAAACTCTGGAGAAATTCTCCAATTCGTCTGCAGATGAATCAGATTTTACTCATGAGTTTCATGACATAAAAGTCATGTTTACAGAACATTCAGTCTTTTAAAGAGCAACCACCCAGCATTTCGGTGATTATTGACATATTTACCGCCCGTCTGGTCTTCGCTCCCCTTAGCAGCTGCAATTCACGTTTTTCGTTACCATCTTCTCTGGCACACCTGATCAGAAAAAGAATCAGATCGGTCTGATCATCTCTGCACTTTTTCAGTCCCTGCTCGGCTATTCTCACAGCTCTGTCACGATCACCTTCTTTTAAGCAGTAGTCTATCAACTCCAAATATGGTTTCTGCTTATCTTTCAGATGCTGCTCCACATAAGCGAAGTACTGCTTCTTACGATCACAGCCCCTGTAGTACTCACTCCACTCCTCCTTCATACTGTCACTGCCAATTTCAAAGATTCTGTCAGCAGTCTGAAGTTTCTCTTCAGGAGTAACTATCAGAGCTTTAAGAAGTTCTGACATGTAA
>CADBNP010000098.1 GCA_902796095.1 uncultured Aeromonadales bacterium
AACATCTCCGGGATTCTCCGGATCAAGTGACAGAAAATCATAGAAGGTGGACATGGTGAGAGTCTTTCCGAACCGTCTCGGTCTGGTGATGAGCATCACCTTGGCACCGTTATCTTTAAAAACAGTTCTTATAAATGAAGTTTTATCTACATAATAGTTGTTGTTTTCTATTATTTCATTAAAACATTCAATACCAACACCTATAGATTTCGACATATTTTCACCTATAATATGACTTGTTTATGTAATTCATTTATAACATCACTGCTGTTATTAAACACTGTTTTCTAATCTACTAATTGTCAGCGAGTACATTTTTGTCATCATTAAAACTGCCAAAGCTTGCTACTTTTGCTTCTTTTTCACCGCCGGGAGTTGTTACATAAATATCAATTCCTCTGATCGACATGCGAACCCCCGTATCCCGGAATCGGTTGTACACTGCCTCGTTCAGTGCATCTATACACGGATTGCGATCTTCCGTCCTGGCAACAAAAGCCTTGATCTGAAAATTAAGAACACCATCGTCAAAGCCGGAAAGACAGACAACCGCCTTTGGCTCCGCTATGACATACGGACATTCAGCCACTGCAGCGGCAAGGAGATCCCTCACAACCTTTGAATCTGCACCCTGAGAGCAGGTAATTCGGATCACTATTCTTGAAATGGTATCACTGAGAGTCCAGTTGACCAGCGATGAGGTTATCAGTTTGCGGTTCGGGACAATGTACTCCATGCGATCAAAGTCTGTTATGGTGGTGGCTCTGATCTGAATACGGGTGACCTTGCCGCTGTGTCCGTCAAGAGTAATCGTATCGCCGATGCGAACAGGTCTTTCGAACAGCAGAATGAGGCCGGAAACAAAGTTGGCGAAGATTTCCTGAAGACCGAAACCAAGACCGACTGACAGAGCTGCTATGAGCCACTGAAGTTTGTCCCAGGATAATCCGAGCCTGTAGGCACAGAAAATGATTCCTGCCCCTATAAACAGATAATTAAGAACAGTAATCACGGAATAACTGTACTGATTAAGAAGCTTTACCCTCTTGAAAATCAGCATCTTGAGAAATCCGGGGAAATTAAGACATACTATGAATGTAAGAAAAGCCGCATAAATAACCACAAGCACATCCCATAGCGAAACAGTATGGGATCCTGCAGTATAAAGCACTATATGTCTGAAATAACTTGTAAGATGAACAATTTCATCCCAGACAAAGCTGTACATCAGAAAAATACATGCACTGGAGCAGACAAGGCTTATAAACCAGTGGGCCTGCCTGCTTATGTCTTCAACCTCAACGGCATCAGCTCCGCTTCCCTCCCTGTGTTTGTCCATCAGACTGTGCATAAGCCTGATCCGTCTGGCAGAAAGTCTGACAGTACGAAAAATGCAGCGACAGAAAATAAGACTGACATCCACAATAAAAACACTCACGGCAAGATTGGCAGTAAAAACAAGAGCTGTATAGTGATATCCGAAAAAAGTGATACACAGACAGACAAACAGAAGAACCGCAAGCAATGTATCATAGAGTCCAGCAAGAAAATTACTGCTGAATGTCAGATGATCCAGAGTTCCACCGTCATAAGTCCACGGCTTTTCGGTACTGAAGCACAATCCGACAATAAGTCTGAGATAGGAATATAAAAGAACCAGAATCGCAATGAAAAGCAGCAGCTGTCCCAGACAATCTTCCACAACAGCGGAAGGATCAAGCTGAATCCACAGATCCAGCATTATCACGGCAATAAAGGTGCGGTAGATCCTCTTTATCCGGCGAAATTCAGAAATATGAAATCCCAGTCTGAAATAAAGTTCGTCTATGCCTGCTCTGCTGTGCATCAGGATCAGAGTTTCAGCCACCCATACCGTCAGGAAAATCAGAGGTATGAACAAATCATGAGCACCGGTCAGCGGGAAAACAAAAACATTGAACAGCTGAAGAAGCAGAGCAACGGCTGTAGCCGGGATCAGTCCAAGAACAATATAAACCCCCCATGCCTGCCATACAAGCCAGTGGGAATCATCTCTGGTTCCTATTTTTGATCCCAGAGTTTTCAGCAGATCTGTCAGTCTGCTCCTGAAAACAAGCATGAGGATCCATACTGCAGAAACAGTCAGCCAGAAGACATGATGCGAAGAAACAGGATACAGATCCGTTGTCCTGAACCGGTCTATCAGTCTGCGGGCATCATCAAAAGCCCTGACGAAAATACTCCAGTCCATAATTTTTCCGGCTGGAGTCCAGAATTTCTCCTGAAGCAGACTGTCGTTAAAAGTGTGTCTCAGCTGTTCATACTGTTCATAAATACGCTTGATTTCAATCAGTTCACCAAGTTGCATTCCGGTTTCACTGTAAAGTTTTGAGATCAGCATCAGTCGATCTGACAGCAGACTCTCAAAGATCTTAAGATCAGTGATCTGAAGATTTTCATATCCGGGATATTTTTTCGCAAGATAACTTTTCTCTGCAACAGAAAGACTCTCCAGCTCGTCGCTCAGCGAATACTGCAGGATCCTCAGTTCTTCAATTCTGGCATCAATGTCAGAAACCTCATCAAGCTCCGGTATCAGTTCGCTCCTTGAAAATAGCTGTCTTGCAAGAAAAAGTGTTCTTGAAAAGTTTTTAATCTGTACGGCAAGATTTCTCTGAATACGTTTTGCATCATGAAGGTTTGATTCAAGATCAGTTCTGAGAGTTCCCAGTTCATCCCAGGCACCGTATATGTGCCCAAGACGAAGAGCAAGACTGCGGTTGTCCTGCCTTATTTTTTCAACCGATGCAGGAAAAGAGGAATCTGCTCCCGCCCCGCCATAGCGATCCGTGTTCTCACTCAGACGGCGCTCCAGAAGCGCCGCCCTGGACACATTCAGAACACGGTTGGTTTCATCAAGTACCTTGCGGGTGCTGATCATAAGATCGCCGTATATACTGAGAAGCTCACCGCTTTTTGAGAGAAGATACTGATAATAGGCTGATCTTGCGTTAATCAGAGCGTTATATGCAATGATCGCAGACAGCTCAGCCACCGAACCATCATCAGTCGCAGTTTTCGGAATTTCCAGAGCATGCTCCCTGGACTTTGAAGACAGACTTCTTAATTCATCAAGCCTTGTCCCAAGATCCTGGAGATAATTGAGGCAGTCCTCCCTGCTTTTCTGAAGCTGAACTATTTTTGACTGTATTTTTTCCACATCAAGTTTTTTCAGCTCCCTGAGAAGAGCTGCATTCTCTCTGTGGATTTTTGCAAATTCAGCCTGCTTGAGCTGCCGGATATTTTCAATATACCCGGATGTCTGTGCCATCCGGTTTTCAAGGATAATAATCTCCTCGGAACTTTTCAGAGCCTCGCTGTAGCTCTTATGACCGGGGTTGTTCTCATCAGCTGCAAGTGCACGAAGTTCGCCCATGGTAAGACCGATGCCTGCCGGATCATAGGATGAATCGTCGGCAGCTGCCGTGCGGATCGAAAAAAAGAACAGAAAAAAGTACAGCAGAAACAGCAGTCCCCTGCTGAAGATATTTCCGGCAAAACCGGATAAAGCCGCCGAATTCAACATATTCCAATCCTGTTCAGCTGATCACCTGACACTGCAACGGCAAAAAGTCACATCCACCGGCAGGGCTGCAGCAAAAAATATACCTTTTACAGCAGCTGCAGAACAGTGCTTTATGCCATTCTTATTCTCCTGCTTCATCTCCCAAATTCTTAAGCAGCCTCTGCTCCAGATTACTGCAGCGCATTATCTGACGGGCACACTGCCTGGTGAAGTTTTCAGGATCATAGATCATGGTAACAGTTTTTCTTGCTCTTGTGATACCTGTATAGAGAATTTCTCTGGTTATAAACGAACTGTCCTTTTCCTGGGACAGGATCAGAACATGATCCGCCTCGGATCCCTGGGATTTATGAATTGTCATGGCATACGCCGGCTCAAAATCTGACAGTACGGAGGTAGGATAGTAACGGTAGGAACCGTCTGACATCCGGAACAGCACTCTGAGCTCGCTGTCGTCACTGCTGTAGGGATCCTTAAGGGTGATGCCAATATCGCCGTTGAAGAGGTTAAGGGCATAGTTGTTTCTGGTAATCATCACCGGCAGTCCCGGATACCAGGAGGCAGATCCGCCGTGCCTCCATCGTGCGTTTTTCCCGCCCTTTCTGAAGAATATTTCCTCGTAGATCTGATTTACTGAAGTAACGCCGAAAGCTGTTTCTCTGTTTGTGCAAAGCACCCGGAAATTGTCAAAATACCTGAACAGTTCTCCGGCTTTCAGCTCATTCTCTCTGAGAGAAAGATCTGCTTCTATACCGGCTGATTCTTCCCACAGCTTATCATAGCCGCGAATTCTGCCCAGAAAATCCTTCAGTCTTGAAACGGCATCAACCTTGCCTGAAAAATCAGCAAGCTTAATACCGTAGGTTTTTCCCTCTGCATCCTCTGAATTCCAGATCTTTGATTTTTGATCAGCGGGATTAAAAGACTCCAGAAGAGATTCTATCCCTTCAAGATTTTGTTTAGTCTTCGATCCTCCGCTGTTGACCCAGGCTGCCAGCTTTCCTATCCCCTTGCTGCCGTCAAACCGGTGGCTTTTTACAAGTCTTACCGCATTGTCTGAAATATTTTCACTGTCGGAAAAATTATCCGGGAGGAAATTATTTTTTAACGCATCACTGATTTTTCTGTTTTCACCGAGAAACGCCCTGCACAGATCACCGAAAATGCTGCCGGCCTCCACCGACGGAAGCTGATTCTGATCTCCCAGCAGAATAACCTTGCAGCCATCCTTTAATGCCCGAAGAAGATTATAGAAATTTTCAATATCAAGCATTGAAGCTTCATCAACTATTATCACATTGCATGACAGCGGATTGTCATGATTATATCTGCAGTGGCCGGAAGGACTGATGCCTATAAGCTTATGTATGGTTGATGCCTCGGCAGGAACAATGGAGTACAGCTCACCGGCGGTTTTTGTTATTCCTTCCTCGCCTAGACGGACTGACAGTTTTTCAAGTATCCCGTTCTTCTCCGCCCTGAATCCGTCAAGAGATCTGCGGATGGACTCCTTCATACGGTTGGCCGCCTTTCCGGTAGGTGCGGCGAGACTTATCATCAGATTCTCGCTGCTGTCGGCAAAAAGACATTCCATCAGAAGCAGCAGCTTAACCACAGTCGTGGTCTTTCCTGTTCCAGGTCCTCCGGTAATGACGGAGAAATTACTGAGGCATGATACGGCAACGGCACACTTCTGAAGATCCGGTTCTTCACTGCCGTCATTTCCAAACAGTATATTCAGATAATCTCTGATGCGTTCAGTTTTCCCGCTGCTTTCATCCCTGGAAAGTCCTTTCTCCAGAATAAGACCGGTTCCCGGTCTTCCGTTTCTGCTTATGTAGTCAGCAATAAATGTTTCCTCATTGTACAGTCTTGCATAATACAGGTGGGAATTGTCATAAAGCACAAAAGGGGCATCCCGGATCAGATCTCTTTTCCCTGAATCGGAGCTGATACGCAGCAGAAAACTTTCAGGAATTCTGTCAAAGCAGCATGCGGCATCGTCCTCCGGAAGTACCATCTTCCAGATGGAATTAAATCTTTCAAGTTCTTCCTTTTTTAATTCATCCGGATTATCAGACTTCATAAAAAATTTTGATTTATAGTTATTGGATATGAACTGTTCTCCCATTCTGGAGACTATTTCCAGAAGTCTGCTCCGTTCCAGCGGAATACATACATTCTGCCTGGTATAGGAATACTGCAGGAGCACAGTAAGAGCAGCGAAGCCGGTATACTTGTCAAGTTCTTCACTGATATCCCCTGAACTGTCACTGCCGGATATGCCGTTACCATGTATAAGCTCATCTCTGAGAAGAGATGCGAATTCAGAAGGGTAGATTACAATGGACGGATCAAGATATTCCATTGATTTCAGAGATGTTAGAAATTCATCAAATTTCATTCCTGCTCCTCCTTTCCGCTGTAGCTGAAAATCCTGTCAACATGTTCTATAAATCCGTTACCAAGCTCTGCGAGATTCCTGTAGAATCCTCCGGTGGCTGAATACGAACCGCCAGGTTTGCCCGTACCGGACGTTCGACAGTTTTCATCAATACCGCGAATAAACAGATACATAACACCGCCGAACTGTTTCTCAAAATCAAAATTGCTGACCCTGCTCTTCAGGAACCGCCAGGCGGCCAGGGTATAAATCACATACTGCATATCGTAGCGGTTTTCTATCACCTTGCCGGCCATGTTTCCCTCATTGTAGTCTATGCTGTTGCCGGATATGAAATTAGACTTGTAGTCAACCACATAGTACTTTCCTCCATATTCAAAGAACAGATCGATAACACCGCTGAGGTATCCGGTAATTTCACCGATGTCGCCGATCTCTCCGATATCAGGCCACTTCTTCTGCTCTGCCAGCTCCTTAAGGTAGTCGTTCAGATATTTAAGATGAAGTTTTCCGAGGCTGAAGGTGAAACTGACCTCCGGCAGCTTTTTTTCCGGTGAAATATCACAGAGACGGAACTTTACGCCGCCGAAATTCAGAGGAGTCTGAGTAATCAGTTCAAACCAGCTGCTGAGACATTCTATGCCTTCCTGCTCCTTCCACTTCTTCAGAGTCGCCGAGTTTGCAAAATAACTGAAACTGACCTCCTTCTGCATTCTCTCCCGAAGTTTTGCAGGATAGTCCGGCTCTCCGTCAAAGAAAGGAATAACCTCCAGAATATGATGAAGAAAAGTACCCGATGCACTGCCATGAGGAAAATGAAAACGATCAATCTGGTAATTCCTGATCTGTGCATCCTCAGGCATCTCATCTGAAGTTGCCGGTTCATCATCCTTTGCCAGCACAGGTGTAAATCTGGCGGCAGCTGCCGAGCTGTGACCGCACAGCGAGCTGTATGAGGTGATCCTCCATGAGCGATCTATCCGGCCGTTAAATTCAGCAGCACAAAGTTTATCCGGAGATAAGGATGTTTCCTCATAAACACTAAATCTGGCATATTCCTCTGTATCACCGGAACTACCGGATTCTTTCGAACCCGGATTAAGTTCAATACACTCAAACCTGTGATTTTCCTGACACGTGTCTTCCTGAGATTTCATCTCTTCAAGAAACATATTCCAGTAGTCGACGGTTTCATACAGAACTTCCTTTTCTTCCTCTTTGCCTCTGACTTTGATCTTGACCTTATTGAATACATCACCATACCTGCGATTCAGCAGTTCCCACAGGTAGCCGTGACCGGAATTACTGCCGGCAGTTCCCTTTCCGTTGTTTCTTGTATCAATCCAGTTGATGTGACGGGCTCTGGTAAGAGCAACATAGAGAAGTCTGATAAATTCATCTTTCTTTTCGCCTTCTGATTCCGGAGGAACCCGTTCACCATTAAAATCATCAGTTATCACCCGGAAAACATTCTGAACATCTCCGTCATTCTCCTTATGATAGGAAAAGAGCGGAATGCTGCTTGTATTTTTGCTCCTGGAACTGTCCTTCGAATAGGAGAGAAATGAATTTATGACTACAGGATATTCCAGTCCCTTGGAAGAAAAAATTGTCACAATTCTTACAACATCCTTCTGACTTTCAGCCCTGATTTTTTCCTCATCCTCACTGTCAGGCGTACTGTCATCGGTATCTCCTGTTTTCAGCCTGCTGAACCAGTTAAAAACAGCATACTTTGACGGTAGCTCCGTGGCCTTCCTCTGAATTATTTCAGCAAGATGCATAATATTGGTCAGCAGTCTTGCACCGTCAGATCTGAACTTCAGTCTGGAAGGAAGCATAATGAACGGAGCAAAAATAAACCTGTAAAATGCGGCCATAAAGCTCTGGGAATTCCAGATATCATGACACTCTCTGAGAAGAAGAATAAACTCGGAGAATTCTGACGATGCCCGGAAATACCGATCCATTTCCTCCATGGATTTCTGCATCAGCGGACATGTAATCAGAGCTTTTATTCCATCCTGTTCCGACGGAAAAACAACAGCTCTGAGAAAAAATTCCATGAACTGAGCTTCCGGTTTGCGGGACTTCACGGAATTTCTGTCTGAAAGATAAACAGATTTTATCCCGTACCCGGCCAGATAACCGGAAACTTTGCCGGCATCAGTTTTGGTACGAACCAGAACTGCAATTTCGGAAGGTTTTACGGAATCAAGAGAATATTTTCGGTTTTTATACGCAAGAATGACGCCGGAGCTGTCACTTTCATTCTTCAGCAGTTCAGCCCGGCAGCATTCGGTAAGAAGGTAGTATACGTTGCGGGCAGCAAACTCTTCGGTATAGTGCTCTTCACCGGAGGAATAGATCAGTCCGGGAAAAATCTCGGCATCACCATGATCCGCATCTACAGTTCCACTTTCCCATGCACTCTTTTTGATTCTGTGAACATACAGTACATCAGGATGCTCCCTATCCTTCGAATCCGGAAATGCGGAATCAACAAATCTTATGGATTTTTCCGTGGCGGAATCACGGTAGTCAAACAATGTCCGGCCGTCATCTTTAACAGAAAACAGAGCGTTTACAAAATTAACCACATCAGTATCAGATCTGTAGTTCGTGGCCAGATTATATTTTTTACCGCCAGCTTTACCGCTGCTCTGTCCTGAAATCTGATCTCTTGCCTCAAGGTATGTATAGACATCAGCCTGACGGAAAGCATAAATGGCCTGCTTGGGATCACCTACAATAAAAAGCTTTGCCTGCTTTAAGGGATCATCCAGATAAACACGTTTAAAAATTCTGTACTGCGGCGAGCTTGTATCCTGGAACTCGTCAATAATCGCCACAGGATACTCCCGGCGAATATTGTCCAGGAGCTTCTCTGCCGTAGGACCGGCAGATTCAGATACCGCAGTGGCAAGATCCTTAATCAGATCGTCGAAGGTGATTTCCTGGCGGATTTTCAGAACATCGTCTGTCGCACCAAGCACCGATACGGCATATCTGATCTGCCACCAGATCACATAATCAAAAAACGCCGTAACATCATCGTAAGGAAAGAGATCATTGAAATCCGGATTAAAAATTTTATCCGGACCGACAGGTGAATTCAGAGCAAAGACATTTATAAACTCAGAAAACCATTTCTTCAGAAAATCAGAACTGCCGAACTTTTCTTCAAAATATTTCTTTACAGAACGTGACCTGTCAATTGTGTAACCGTTAATGGTTTTGTAGACGGCAGACCGGATAACGCAGCTGTCATTGGAAGGAACACAGCCGGTTTTGTATTCATTTTTGGACTTCACAAAACCTTTTATTTTAACTGCCTCATCCGTAAAACAGCAGAGGCCGCGGACAATGTTCAAATCAATAATATCTTCAGTAAAAGGGAAATACTCCTTCAGCTGAAGATATAGCTCCTGAAGTTTCTCTATCATTGAACTGAAATCATCGTCAGAAAGGAAAAATTTCCGTTCTCCTGAATTCAGCAGTTCGTCAAGATGTTCAATCTGGGCTGTCTTTGTAAAAAAATTATCGTCAAGATCAGTCAGACTTTTGTAGAGAAGATAGTCGGAAATGCTTCTGTCACCTTTTCCGTAAAGAAAGTATCTTTTCTTGAATTCAACAGCCCTCTGTCTGTTATCCTCCACCTTTGAAATAAGTTTTGTCCTGAACAGCACTCCTGACTCAAAGGCGTTTTTTCTCAGCATTGACTGACAGAACTGGTGCATGGTAACAACAGATGCACGATCTATGTCAGTTACCGCATTCTCAAGACGCAGTCTGGACTGATGGATAATGCCCTTCATTTCGGCAATATCCTGATTACCAATGATCAGCTCTGAAATATCAGCGCCGGCATGATTCATAGTCAGGCGGAGATCAATTAATTCAAAAACCAGTTCCCGGATAAAATGTTCAATTTTGAATTTATCAAAAGTGCCTGAAAAAGAGTTTTTTACACTCCCCCATGAATTACCGCAGAGATCACTGCAGGATATAATCAGCTCCACATTCTGAAAATCACCGCAGGCTCCAATCAGTGCATCCCTTACCTTGCGCTTCATTTCTTCAGTTGCCGCCCTGGTAAATGTGGACAGAAGGATCCTGTCAACAGTCAGAGGATTCAGCTGACATGATGCCGTATTCTCTGCACCGGAAGGATTTCTCAGTCCAAGAATAAACCTTATGACAAGTCCGGTGATGGTATATGTTTTTCCTGTTCCGGCTGAAGCTTCAATAACAGCGTGGGCATTCAGATCTATTTCATTACAGTTTTTTATCTTTTTTTCGTTTTCCATAATCCTGCTCCTGTTTCAGCTTGTACTGCCTGCACGTTTCTTTGCCGATGATTTCTTCTGTTCTGATGCAGATGTTTTACCGGCAACATCTTTTTCGATGTCTGCATCCTCAGGAACAGTTTCGAAAATCAGATTCAGCAGTTCACCAAAAATCAGCAATAACGCAAGTGTTCTTTTGATCGGTATGTCTTCCACATTCTGAAACAGCATTCGTTTTCTGACTGACAGTTTTTCAGCATTGTAAGAAGGTTTGTCTGTGCTGAAATAGTCACTGCCGGACAAATCTATACTTTTTAATTTCTTGCAGATTGTCGGGCACTGATTATTTTTTTCCAGATCTCCGAGATAAACCTCCTGCTCTTCTTCAAAAATATATTCCAGTTCGGCAGACAGATCTTCCGTTTTATCCATTCCACCCTCATTCCTGCGTAAAAATTCTTCCACAGAAGGACACAGTGCTGACATGATACCGGAGCAGGGCGGCTGATCCGGCAGCTCAAACAGGGGATCATCCCTGAAAAGATCTTTGAATAAAACCAGAGGTTCATTCATGCCTCTCAGGTAACAGATCACCAGTTCTCTGAGATAGAATTTTCCCCAGTCAACAAATTCACTCCAGGAAGGCACTTCGTCACTCAGGAATCTTAAGTTCAGACACGAATTAGTTTTCGCATTTCCTTTCAAATCAAAAAACTTTGCGCTGGTAAGATTATCAGGAACTGAACTTTTCTGCTGCTTCATAATGGAAAGCAGAATACAGTTCAGAAGAAACAGTTTCTTCTGTCTCTCGCTGTTATGGATATCATTGATAATGACATGAAAAACCTCATCAGTCCGGTTCCTGTACATATCGTCAATAACATCCTCAATTATAACGGTAAAGCAGCTGTCATCATCAGGAAAGACACTCCTGTACGGCTCCGGCAGCAGGTCACCGCACAACTTCATCTCATAATGAACAGAAACCGCGTCGGCCCTGTTCAGAGTTCTTACTCCGTTTTCATTTCTTGTGATCAGATTATTCTCACTGAGAACGCAGTTGCGGCGGAAACCGTTCTTAAAATTGGCGCTGCACTCTGTCTTCAGCAGGGATGATGCTTCATAGTGAACCGAGTTGCCGTCCACGGCATCCCGTCCGTTAGGAAGGTAGCCGCCATACTTGAGTTCATCAAAAAAGTTCTGAACAGACAGCCGGTTGGCGTCATCCCCCGGTTTAAGAAGTTTTAAATAAATATCATCAAGATTATCTGAATTCCATTCAATGTCGCATCTTTCCTCGATAAATCTCAGACAGAAATCAGCAATTTTCTGCTGCATTGAAAAACCGTAGGCACTCACATCGGAAACATCCATCGGCTCAACATCATTAATTCCCTCCAGGAATCTGTCATCATCCTCCTTTTTGACGGTGAACCTTTTCCTGTACATCGCATTGACCGGATCTTCCATAAATTCCGTAAGATCCCTTATTCTGAGAGTAAGAGTTCTGCTTCCCGCCGGGATATCCTTCCGCCTGCCATTATTTTCATCACGGTAGGTGCTGCAGTCGGGACTGAAAATTCCGGCATCTGTGACAACAGTGCCGATCTGATTGCCGATACCGTATACATCCGCATCCAGGACATACCGGCCGCTCTCGTCTTCCGGCAGTGCTGAAAGGAGAGTATCAAGAACAATCAGCGGCATCTGATCTGTTAAAATTCTTCTTTTTTCAAGTTTTGACAATCTGTCATCACCCGGGACATTCTGTAAATCATAAAGCATCTTGCCATACCCGCGACTGTACCTGGTTCTTTTATTCCTCATGACATTTTCTGCAGTTACTGCAGGAAGTCTGGTTCTTTTATGCCTGCCGTCCGCCACCGTAAAATTAAAGCAGGAATGATAGACATGCTCCAGGATCCGGTTAATCACAGTTTTAGCCTTCGCATCGTTCTGACAGAGGAACGTGCCGGAAACATCTATGTTCATCAAATCTATGCACTGAGTAAGATACTCTGTATAGAAACCAAGCGCATTGCCGTCCTCCGATACGGGATACCATTCTCGCTGATATGACTGACCGGCACTTTCCATGACAAAATTCTCCGGATCCCAGATATG
Organism: uncultured Aeromonadales bacterium; assembly: GCA_902796095.1. Taxonomy (GTDB): domain Bacteria; phylum Pseudomonadota; class Gammaproteobacteria; order Enterobacterales; family Succinivibrionaceae; genus UBA2804. The sequence goes on from CADBNP010000098.1 coordinate 12,383, forward strand.
CATTCTGTCCACAAAAACAAGACGTCCGGCACGCGGATCAGTAAGTGCACTGCGATTCTCCTTCAGCATAGCATTAAGTTTCGGACCTGCTTCAAGAATATCCGAAGTTCCGTTTTCCAGGGTCTCTCTCTCCTTTTTGAATTTTTCGTAAATCTCACGAACAGCAAGATTATCTGCCAGAAATCCCAGAAGCTCGGTCACCAGAACAGAAGGGTTGAGTTCACTGTTATTGACAATGGATCTGCCGATATAGGAAATATACACGCCGTCACGGGCTGACATAACTGTTTCCAGAAACATGTACCTGTCATCATTACGGCTGCTTCTGTCACCAAGACGGGCAAACTGTCCGTTGCTCCGGCGCATCAGATCAAAATCATAAGCCAGATCCCGGCGCGGAAAATCATTGCTGTTCAGACCAATCATGAAGATATAGCGGAACGGTATTGATCTCATAGGTACGAAGGTGCAGAAATTCACCTTGCCGGACATAAACGGTCTGAAGGATCCCCTGCTGCCGGCGGCACTTCTGAGATAGCTGACAAACACTTCAAGAGAAATCCTCTTCTCAGTATCAATATTGTCAAACTTGTCCTTCAGCTCCATAATCATTTCATTCAGAGCCATGATTTCTTCCGAAATCTCCTGGTTTTCATCAAAAAACGGCTCCAGCAGATTTTCATTAACAAAGGCAAGCCACTCCCCGGATGTCAGACCGCCACTGCCCGTATAACCGGAAAGCAGGCTTCTCAGATCCTCAAGTGCCTCCACAAATCTGCACAGTGAGGCGAAGGTTTCAATATTCTGACCGCGGATCTCAGAATAAAGCTGGATCCTTCCCAGCCAGCAGCCTGAGTTCTCCGGCATTACAGATCCTGCGACTATTCTTGGAATAGCCCTTCTCCAGGTTGAATAGACAGGAACAGACTCCTTCAGATCCCCGTCGCTGTATAAATCCTCCTCGCTGTAGTCTCCCTTTATTGAAGCATTCATAATCCATGATTCAATCAGGGAAACGTCACTGCTCTCAAATCCGAAACGGCTGCATATCTGCTCAGAATCCAGCAGTTTAATAACCAGAGAGCCGTTGATCCTGCACCATGGAAGATTAAGCAGATCAAATACGCTGTTGAGGAATGTACTCATTTCCTCATAGGTCTGATCTGAAATGACATAAGGAATATTGCGCTCGTACTCAAACTGCTTCTTTCCGAAGACTGCATCTATGAAAGGAGCATAGGCGGAGATATTTGGAGCCATGATTACCAGATCATTTGGCTTTAAGGTTTTATCGCTGTCGAAAAGCTTCAAAACACGATCATAAATCGCCTCGATTTCTCTCAACTGTGAATAGCAGGCGTGTATTTCCAGATTATGCTTAAGATCTTCATATATAAAGCTATAGTCCTCATCATTAAAAGCCTCATTCTTTTCCGGACTGAGAGCTATTTTGAACGGAGACAGTTCAGTATCATTTAGAACAAGATGCTGAAGCAGCTGCAGAACACCCTGCCCGGACGGCTCCTCAAAAACCTCGCTGTCGGCAGTCATGTTCTCCACCAGCATATAGAGATTGTCACTGCCCTGTCTTCCCCAGGACGCAAGAAGTCTGTTGCCGGTATATTCCTTCTCATCGATAAACTCACCGCCGTCATCTCTTTCCATGATCATGTTGCCGGTAAACACAACATTCTTTGAATCTGGCAGAAAAGCACTGTTTTTTCTGTCCCAGACTTTTCTGCTTAAATCCTTAAGTCTGCTGTAGATTTCGTCAAGAATGCCGTCCTGCCTTGATCCGGAATACCTGATGTCACCCCAGTAATGCCGGCACGGATTAAAGTTCAGATAGAAAACCTTTACATATCGGCTCATTATCTTAAGTAGCCGGAAAAACAGCGGTTCCAGAGAGGATATTCCAAAAACAAAAACTGAAGGCGGAAGTTTTTTCTGCATTTCCGCATCTGTGTCAATACGCCCGGCAAATACCTCAATCATATTGGCTATGTGACCTTCCCTGATCTCATCACCGCTCAGGAGTTTCTGGGAGCCAAGTCCTGAATTGTGCTGAACAACTCTTCTCCACAGAATTACCTGCCAGATATTGTTACGGATAAGCAGCTGCTGACGGTACGGCAGTTTTCTGAAATCATCTGCAGTGATGCCTGACCACAGAAGATTCAGTGCACTTCTGGTCTGACTTATGCTTTCCGGGATGTTTTTCTGATCATCCTTCGGTTCATACCTGCCAAATTCAGCAGCATAGTCCACCTCTGATCTGGATGAGTTCTGAAGCCAGTCACTGCGGTATATGATGTAGCGATCGAAAATCTCCGCAATGGACTGGCTCAGCTGATAAAGTTTTGTTTCATCCCTTTCCCCCGGGTTTTTAATAATTCGGGGAGAGTTTTCCCAGGTAAAAATATGTGAACTGCCGGACTGTTTTTCAGTTCCTCCCGCTTCATCCGAATTTTTTGAATAAACATAATCATAAATCGAACTGAAAGCCTTCTTCAGATTGATATCACCGGAATCCAGTATATTTCCAAGAACCGTATAAATAGTCCAGATCATGGTATCCATGCGATAGCGCTCCTGAGGTCTGGACTCCTCCACAAGACCAAGATTGGAAAACAGTTTCCAGACAAAGGACCACGGAAAATCGTAGCTGTTCTGCATGCTGATCTTTCTGTGCTCTGCAAGACGTATATCAAGCCAGTTCTTCATTCCTGCATTCGGAACAATGAAGCTTACTGTGTCAAACGGACTTTCAGGGGTGTTCAGATCCAGGAGTTTGGAAGTCAGCTCAGCCAGATCATCAAGGCTGTTGGAATGAAAAACATGAAAAACAGCGTTAGTTTGTACATCTGCATTCATAAAAAAAACTCCCGGGGAAAATTTGAAGAAGATATAAAAAATCGATGTAGGAATGATAATAACATAAAATTATCACAATTTCTTTGATCTGACAAATAATTCTGATAAAAGAATAAAAAAGATCATATTTTTCAAGAAAACGACATAAATCTACATACACCCGAATTTTCACGAATAGAGAGCAGGAGTTTCTGTAATCAGGATTCCAACTGGCAGGCTGGTAGACCTGAGATCAGAAATGATGTTCGGAATGCGGAGAGTGGTTCAGAACGCAGGATCCTGCGTCACCGAAGTTCATGTACGTACAGAGACAATCTGCTGCAGAAGAGCTGTAGCTGTATGCGGTGATATGTTTGCCTGCCTGAGAACGGATGAAGCACTCTGCTGCAGAATGTTCAGTCCTGTCTGAACAGTAACCTTTGATACTTTGCTGGTTGCATTTAAGAAAGCACTGCCAGGAGCTTCTGAGTATTAGTATTGCTGGTGGCAAAGCAAACTTCGAGATTCAAAACAAAAGGAATCTGTTTTGTAATAAAGACGGCTCTGTTCAGGAAAAGTGTTGATTTTGCTAATTGTGATGTATATCACGTTTTAGTACAATTACTTATAATATAAATATACGTGTA
>CADBNP010000099.1 GCA_902796095.1 uncultured Aeromonadales bacterium
AGAGGGAAAAAGCCGTTGATGGTGGCACCGGCTATAATGCCTCCGATGGTTCCGGCAAATTTAAAAAGGTATGAGCCTGATTCCAGTGCGGAATTTGCCGCTATCAGCTGATTTTTTTCTGTGAGAAACGGAACTATGCTGAGACGTATCGGTGTAAAGAAGGTTGCTTCAGCTCCTGTCAGAAACATGGCCAGAAGCATTCCTGTCTCCGAATGCAGGAAGTAGGAAACGGTTATGATCAGTGCTATGCAGATTTCAAAAATCTTAAGCGCTTTCAGCAGAAACGTCTTGTCGTACTTATCCGCCAGCTCTCCGGCAAGGGCGGAGAAAAGAAACACCGGAAGCATGAAGAGTCCGGTAGCGGTGAAAACAGTGATCTGCGAATGCTCAGGAGAACTCAGAAGAGCGTAGGTCACAAATGCAAGAAATCCGGACTGGATGAAACTGTCGTTGCAGGATCCCAGGTATTTCAGTAAAAGAAAATTGATAAAGGATCTGTTTTTAGTTAGTTTCTGTGTTTCTGTCATGGCAATAACACCTTTTAGACTGGGAGATCTGTTAAAAACAAAGTAAATCTGTCAGGAATGCGCATCAGCCGTGCATTTCCATTTTATGCTTATTCATGTATGACCTTATGACTCTGATCTGTTATGTTTGTCTGTTCCATCCATACATCAGTATCTTCCATGGTACTTCCGGACTGCTTTAGAATGTTAAAGTCGGGAATGGAATTAGGACTTTGTTAAGGATCGGGAGAAATACCGGTCTGAAAGTCCTCGTTTCAAATCATACGAATTTATGACGTTCCGGAGACTGTATTTGTTCAGTACCGTGCGGTGTCAGTCGGATGAATAATCACCGATTTTACCCGGATGACGGCAGGAACAGGTTCAGAATCAATCGGTTGTCAGATCCTGCTGACTGCGTAAATAATTCTGAACCTGCTGCAGAACTTGAAAAAAACTGCTTTGTGGATCACCTGATGAGGCTGTTCAGTCTTTCCAGAAGATTTGTCTGCTTCATTGTTTCTTCTATGACAAAGGAACCTGCGTCAGCCACAGCAAGCGAGCCGCCTCTGAATGCAACAATAAGCTCCGGTGCCGCCTCCTTGTACCTGATCCATTTCCTTTCCATGTCCTTTATGCTGTCCTTCAGCTTTTTATCCTTTACTCTGCTCATCAGCTTTTTGTAGGTACTGTTGATTTTGGCGTCAACAGCCTTTAACGCCTTTTCATTGCAGTCATACATGTCAGTCATAGACAGCGCTTTTGATACACATTTGTCAAATCCAGGATACGGCTCCTGCGTGTATGAAAGGATTTTTCTCAGTTTTACCATTTCCCCGGTTTTTTCCTTGTCTTCCGGATCAATCAGCAGATATTCATTAACCCAGAAGTAGAATCTTGTATTCTCGGCTAGATTGAAAAGAATGCTTTCTCCCTCCCATGATTTTTCATCCATTATTGCCATGAGGATCCGGTCAACTGCATTCATGTATTCGTTTCTCAGATTGACTGCCTTTCCGATGAGAACCGGAACATTTTCTGCGTTCTCATTCTCATTTTCGTTATCTGAAGTCGCATTATTTAACTCTTCGATCTGGACAGTGACCTTTCCAACTGCTGCGCCGGAAGGTCTTTCCGCACAGATCTTTATTATGTCTGTCAGTTTATCGGTGCATTTTGAACCTTTAGTCAGTATGGAGCATTTGTCCAGTTTGCCGTCATGAACTTCTTTTGCATAGCATGCGGCGAAAGTCTGTCCGTAGTCATTAATGTTTTTGAGATCGTGAGCGGATACAGATGTGCAGAGTCCGGCAGTTAAAAGCACGGTCGAGATCAGAATTTTTTTCATTTATGTCCTTTTCAGTATTTTTTAAATTCGTATTCAGTTTCCCTGAAATTCCGTTTTCAGCAATTCCGCATAAACTGTATTTGCAGTTTTTACTTAAGGCTGCGTTTGGAGTTATGCATTTTTGCGTAAGTGTTCGTCTGCAGTTTTTGAGTTTTTATCTTGTTTACTGCTTTCGTGGTTTTGTATAAGTCATTGTTCCAGGATTTTGAGATTTGTCCTGAGCTCCGTTCAGTTTTGTCTGCATTTTTTCATAAAACTGTACTGCCGTTTCATGTCATCAGACAGATTGGTCTGCTTTCATTAATCCCTGCAGTATCTTTCAGAGAAGTCTACTGAAAGATGCCTGCCAGAAATGCTGCAATAAGGGAAACGACATAGGCAAAACATCCTTCCTTCTTCACATCAGCCGGAGGTTTGTCATTCTTCTGAAGCGGATTTCCGTTATCGTCCAGGAATCTTTCATTGTGCAGATCCTCCCTGTTAATTCTGTAGCCAAGATAAATAAACCCGACTGCAACAGCAAAAAATATCAAAAGCAGCCAGTAAAGATTCACTATGCCTGTCCTCAAACTTTAGTCGAATTTTCTTTCATCCGGCTCCTGTGTATGGCTATTCTCATCAACGTCTTCAGACTCCGGTGTTTCACTCTGCAACCCTGGTTTTAGTGCAGTCTTTGGCAAACATTCTGAAAGCTGTAAACTTTGTGAAGTGAACCGTATTGTCAGTCGCAACAAGAACCCGCCGGGAGTAGCCTACAGCCATGAGTCAGGCAGACTTACGGATCCAGAAAGGAAAAGAGGCTGCCCAGGATTTCAAAAATACCCATTAAACATCCGACATTTTCATTTTTTTCAGCCTGTTGTCCGCTGCCTTCCTTTTTTTTCCTTCTGCAGATGATGTACAAAATAGCGATTCCTGCGACAATAAAAATAAGAAATATGTTGAAGAGATCCATCTAACTTATTCCTGATTCTGATGATAAGAAATTATGGGCTTTTTCGAATGCTGCAGAGCCGGCTGACTGACTGCCTGGGGAAAATGCGGGTGTTCTGAAAGTTTCATGATCAGGATCTTCTCCGGTTTAAACGCCCCTTTATACTGAAAAACTGATGCAGCAGAATACGGGTGCCATCCGTCTTTTCTGTCTGCAGCAGTCATTGTGATCCGAAGATGAACTGTCAGTCACTCCGTTATTCGAAATCTTTACAGATCCTTTCCGTCAGTATATGTCTGTTACTCAAGCGAGCCTGCTTTAACTGCAAAACTGACGTTGATGCTGTCCCGAAGCTCTATTTTTTTAGCCTGGTAGTAACTGCTGTCTGAAGCGCTGGAAACTCCCATGGATTTGGTCATCATGCGGTTGCTCTGGGCATATTCCACCGTGTGCAGGTTGGAATCCTGATCATATGTAATGCGCTCTATGTGAAGCAGTCTGGAGTTGTATCTGGCTGCAATTGATTTTGCTTTCTTAAGAGAGTCTGCGATGGCAAGATCTCTTACTCTGTCTGCAAAACTTGCAGGATCCTTAAGACCGTAGCTGATGTTATCCAGTGTTATGCTTTTCTGTTCCATGGCTCTGGCTACAATCTGAGAAATAAGATCAAAGTTGCCCAGTGTAATTCTGACGGATCTGCTGCCTTCGTAGCCGGTCAGCACAGGCTCCTTGTCGGAATAGTCGTAGTGCGGATATATGCTGACACTTTCTGCAATTACATCCTCTTTTTTCAGTTTGAGTTCATTTATGAGATAGTCTGTGAAGACTGAAACCTCTTTCTGGAGGTCCGCGTTAAGTCTGGCTTTGTCCTTGTCCTCGAGTCTGGCATGAACTGAAATGTGTGCAACATCTGGATCTATTCTGAGGACAGCTTCACCGGATACCGTAATGGTGGGGGAAGCTGAACCGGCGTATGATGCACACGGAACAACGGCAAGAAAAGCCATGACAGCCAGACATTTCATAATTTTCATGATAATTCTCCCTTCTTGTATCTCTTGTTGTATCTGTTCATTTTTTTTTGCTGACAAACTGGAACTGCAGTCAGGACATACGTTCTCTTGTATCCAGTTTCATCTGTTCATTCTTTTTAAGCAGAACATAGATCGCACCGGGACCGCCGTGATACGGCATGGCGTGATGAAATGCCAGCACCGGCTCGGCCTGTTTGAGCCAGTGAAAAACAAAACTTTTGAGCAGTGCCCTGGGTTTGGTGAATTCGCCCTTGCCGTGAATGATAATGACAAAGCGGTACCCCCGCTCAAAGGATCGGCTTATGAACTGATCTACGTCCAGTCTTGCCTGATCCAGAGTTCTGTTGTGGAGATCAATGTAGTCTCTGATGCTGTATTCACCGTTTTTTACTTTCATGAAAACTCCGTGCTGTATTCCCGGCTTTTTGTAGCCGGTGACAGCAGAAGGATCCAGATAGACAATTTTTTCCAGGGACAGCGCAAGTTTTTCCTTGTAAGGCTCTTTTTCCGCAGCTCTTCTTCTTGCCTCTGACTGTTCTCTGGTCAGACCCTCCTCCTTCAGGAGAACAGTGTCGTGCTCCATCGGGGTGACATTGTCAATCATTTCGGTAAAGGATGAACTGTTTTCCTCTTCCTGCTTCAGTTTTGCAATAACATTCCTGAGTTCAAACTCCATGGCGTTCAGCTCTTTGCTGACTGCAGGCGGTACCGAGGGAGTCTTTTGCCTGCTTTCCAGCTGTTTCTTAATATTCAGAAGTGCATCCCTGTGATCCTGCACGTTATTTACTCCTTGATTTCAAATTCTGTACCTGAAAATCCGCATACAGGACATACAAAGTTGGCCGGCAGTCTGCCGTGATATTCATATTTGCAGATTGGACAGTAGTATGTGCTGCTGAAGAATGAGACCACAGGCGGCGTTGAAACAACCTTTGGTGCCAGGGATGCAATGGAAGGTGCCCTTCCCGAGCCGGTTCTGGCTGGAGTCTTCTGCTCTGCATCATTAATTTTCTGATTCAGAACATCTCTGAAATCATGATGACTGTCCCCGGCTTTTTCGTCATCTTCGGAAGCAGTTCTGAAATCAGCAGCCGTCTTCTCTGATTTATCATTAAGGGACAGATCCGTTTCGTTTTCACTGAAGAAAAGATCTCCTGCATCCGGCTCCTGCCGTGTGACTGATTTTTCAGGAGGAGGAACCTGTTCATCGGCAGTACCTGCGTTCCGGTTTTCCTGCTCATCTTCCACTACGGTAAATGTAAAGTTTGAAGGAGAGACAAACCTGTTCCCTCTGTCTTTTATCTGACTGCTGCTGATCTCCTGTTCACTGGTTTCGGCAGTTCCGGAGGACTGTTTTTCGGATTTATCGGAATTTTCCGGACCGAACAGCAGATTTAAATCATCCAGCTTGCTCTGATCCGGATTTTCCGGGATGTCATTTCTGATTTCTTCATGCAGATCATTAACGTCAGTCTCTTCGTGATCGTCAGAAGCCAGGATTGATTCGATGTCATCAAATCCTCCGGACATGCTGCCGGCATCTTCTGAAGTATCCGCTGACAGGTTCAGATCCGGCTCTTCCTCTGTTTCGTTCCCTTCAGAATCTTCCTCATTGCTTCGCAGCAGGGCAGATCTGATGGCTGCGGTAAAATCAGCCTGGTTCGGAGGAGTAAGTCCGTTATTTCCGGAGATTTCCTGATCTGCATCTGTCTTTGCTGTCAGGAATTCAGATCCGGTAAGACCGTCAGGCGTGTCATCGTTAAAGCCGTCATTACCTTCTCTGACAGACGGTTCATTTCCGGCGTCGGACTCCGCATCCGGCGCAACAGCTGCACCTGCATCGCTACCGGTATCAATGTCGGCTAAGACTGCTGCGGCATCCTCATTTTCACTGAGTACTGCTGTATCGGGATCTGTATTATCGGTAATATCTTCATTGCCGACCGTGACAGCCTGACCGTCCTCATCTGCAGAGATGTCGGATACGGCGGGTGAATTCTTATCCGGCTGTGCCTGGAGCAGTTCTTCAGGTATGTCCTGATTTTCGACGGATTCTGAAGCGGAAGTTAATTCCTGTTCCGAACCTGCTGAACTGTCGGCAGCTGCAGGAACTGTTTCGTCTGAAGTGATTTGATCTGCATCAGGCAATGCCAGTTCTGTTTCATCTTCTGTAATTTCAACAGCCGCGGTGTCAGACAGCGGAATTTCCTCACCGCGGGCCAGGGATTCCTTGATCTGATCTTCAAGCTCGTCCAGGAAATACTGAAGAGTCATTGGTTCTTCTGTACTGAGGATTATGCTGTCAGTAATTTCAATAAACCAGAGGCAGTGGGTGCGGAACTCCATTCTTCCGCAGACTTTACCGTAAAGGCATCCGTTTGCATCTTTTCCGGTCAGAACAGGCATATTGTGAAAGTAGTCTGATTCAATGCTGTCCCATTTTGTGGTTTCATAGCCCTTGCGGTATCCGAGGTTTTTGATAACTTCAGGATTGCAGTTTTTGGAAAGAATGGATACTGTGACAGGTGTGTCAAAGCATAGATTCTGGGATGTGTATGAATTCTTGCGGGTACTGATGACTATGGTTTCCGGACTTGCCTCGATCTGTGTCAGTGATGTAACGACACATCCTGTATTTCTGTTTTCAGAGTCCTTGAGTCCGAGAACGTAAAGTCCCTGGGTGATCTGCATTTTTGGCAAATGAGCCATCATTTTCTCCGCGTGCCGACTTCTGCTGCTAAAGTCATGTAATTAATATTGTTTCAAATTTCAATTCTAGCACACATGAAATGCATAAAGTCAAAAAGGATTAATCGGGATATCCGATGTTTAACAGTGGTCACCAAATTGAAGTTAACATGGCTGCCGAACTGCCGGGAATCATGACATATCTGATGCGACCCAGATTTCTGGAATTCCAGATAATCAAAGCGGATCGCATATCTGAAGTCATTATGGTGCAGGAGCATTTTGATACGGCCCTGATACAGGTCATAGGGGGCTTACAAAGAATTCACAAAGATAATGGTACGCTCAAATGATGCGGACACTCCGGGAGGAAATGCAGAACTTTTAAGATCATTGAACGGAATCATAGAGATCAGAGAAAGAGATGTTCTCTCTGAATGCGACTTCACTGATCTGCTGCACACCTGCACATCTTTGGAAACAGAAACTCATGAAAAAGATGAATACAGTCTTTTCTGACTATAATCCAGTGTTTTATGTTTTGGCTTACGGGACTGATACGACCGGATTTCTGCATAATCGCTATTTATCACGGGAAAAATCCAGAAGGTAGCCGTTCTTTTCCCTTGCCTTTTTCATGAATGCCGCCAGTTTGCCGCTACCTATAATCCTGTTTGTGTGCCAGCACTTTTCGGCAATTTGATTCGGTTTCATGAGATAGAAATCAGCAGGCAGATCAAAATTTGATTCTCCTCCCCCTGTACTTCCGGCAGAGATGCCCTGGCATCTGCAGTCCTGATTGACATATACCCGGCCATATTCGTTGAACCGGATGGTGATTGTATCTTTTCCTTTGTCAAAATAATCACCCACCGATGCAATCTGTACGTCAAAGTGAAGAAAACGAAGTCGGTGTTTTCGGGCGAGTTTCTCAGCGGCAGTGTCGTACACTCCACGCAGAATAACCATATTCTTCTGAAACAGTTTTACAGTCTTCTCATCCAGATTGAGATTGCATTCAGGATTCTCAATCCAGACAGATTTGACTGTTGGAAGGATCTCGAAGAAATCCGGCTCAACCTCCTCCACATCCCCTCCCAGTCCAAGAGCCACACCTCTTGGATCTGTCATGCGTTCGCTGTTGATCCAGGAATTCATATCCTCTTTTTTCAGGATCCTGCCGTCACTGGCATCAAATCCGAATTTCATGTATCCGCTTTTTACAATCATTTGTATCCAGGTTATGTTGACATACTGTTTAACGATGAAACAGTTCGTACGGTATTTTCCGGTGAAATGAAGCAATGTACCAGTACTCAAATCCGGATCCTGTTGTTCCCGGGTACGCCGGTGGTTTCCTGCAGAGTTACACTGCAATCAGATGATTATCACCTGTCTGAATTTCCAAATATCCACTGTCTGAACTGTCCTGCGCTGATTATACACCACGTTAGTGTTTTAACTTCCCGGATCAGCATGGTTACTGCTTCTGATTCAGATGAGATTTCTCTGTTATCCCTCTTTGTTCCTGCCAAAACGGGAACAATGACTACTTCTTCCTGTTCTGCATGAACATAAATGTCGCGATTAAACGCACCCTGTTATAATATGGTTAATGCGGACGGATCTTCAGTTTCTTAATAATCGTAAAATCAGATCCGTACGTCAGACATCAAAAATAATGTGCTTTTATAATCATCAGAACTCATGAAGCCATGGAAAGCAGTACCAGCAGAAATCAAAATCGCAGAACAAAAATAAACAGTCCGGGAAAGCCGGATGGCAGTACGGTTGTCAACAGTGAAGCAAAGGCAGATGGCAGGACTGTGGTAAACAGATCTTCCCGTGACTCTGCGTCATCTCCTTTATGTCCACCCGGAACACTGCTGCTTGATGAGTTCAC
>CADBNP010000100.1 GCA_902796095.1 uncultured Aeromonadales bacterium
CCTCAGAGTTTTTGAAAGACTGATGAATTATCAGATACGCAGTGCAAAGGATCAGGAGGCGAAGGAAAGTCTGAGCATGCTTCAGAATCTTGTATCCACAGAAATCGCTCTACACAAGACATTTGTATGCAGGCACTGTGGTTTTGCTTCCCGAACCATGTTCTGGAACTGTCCTTCCTGCAATGAATGGAACACTGTCAAGCCACTGAAGGGACTTGATGGAGACTGATCGTTTCTTTATCTTATCTGTTATGTAAATATTATTATCCGAGGTTTTGTCATGAGTAAAAAAGATCCGCGCATAATTGTAGCCATGGACTTTCAGGAGGAGAAGGATGCGCTGGCATTTGCCGATTCTGCAGATCCGGGATTATGCAGACTGAAAATAGGCAAAGAGATGTTTACCCGTTTCGGTCCGGCTCTTGTACGAAAACTTATGGATCTGGGGTATGAGATCTTCCTTGATCTTAAATTTCACGATATTCCGAACACTGTTGCAATGGCAGTAAAGTCTGCTGCAGATCTTGGTGTCTGGATGGTTAATGTTCATGCGTCAGGTGGCAGAAAGATGATGGATGCAGCGGTGCGGAGTCTTGAACCCTATGGAAATGATGCCCCGTATCTGATTGCTGTTACTGTCCTGACGTCCATGGATTCAGAGCAGCTTGCTGAAATTGGTATCAGTGTGTCTCCGAAGGAGCAGGTTCGCCGCCTTGCCGCTCTAACTGCTGACTGCGGTCTGGATGGTGTTGTCTGTTCAGCCATGGAGGCTTCCATGCTGCGGGAGTCTCTTGATAAAGACTTTGTTCTTGTTACTCCGGGAATACGACCAAAGGGAGCTGACGCGGGTGATCAGATCAGAATTGTTACACCGGAGGATGCTGTACGCAACGGCTCTGATTTTCTTGTAATAGGAAGACCGGTTACCAGGGCTCAAGATCCCGTTGCAGTGCTGAAAAGCATTTCTGAGTCTATTTCCTGATTTATCCTTGTCAGAGCGGCGCGGGAAATGTTTTAAAGTCCGATAACCGTTCTGATTTTCTGACTTTTTTCATTTCTCTGAATGGATGGTTGTTATGCTTTCTGACAACAGACGTCATTTTGTTGAGCTTCTTGCACCGGCAAAGAATCTGAACTGCGGCATTGCCGCTGTTGACAGCGGTGCAGATGCTGTGTACATAGGAGGACCATCCTTCAGTGCAAGAGTAAATGCAGGTAATTCGATTGAGGATATAGCCAGTCTGTGCAGTTATGCTCATCGCTTCAGAGCAAAGGTTCATGTTGCTCTTAATACCATTCTTTCTGATCAGGAAATAAGAGAGGCTGAAAAACTGATATGGCAGCTTTATGATGCGGGTGCAGACGCTCTTATTATCCAAGATTTGGGGCTTCTGGAGCTGGATCTTCCTCCTGTGGAGCTTCATGCAAGCACCCAGCAGGAGAATTCCTCTCCGCCTAAGATCAGGTTTCTTGAAGAAGCAGGCTTCAGCCAGGTGGTTCTTGCACGGGAACTTTCCATAGATCAGATACGGGAGATCAGCAGTTCAGCTGATCGCATCAGACTTGAATTCTTTGTTCACGGAGCTCTTTGTGCCAGTGTCAGCGGCAGATGCTACGTAAGTCAGTGTGTTACAGGAAGAAGTGCCAACCGGGGGGAGTGTGCACAGCTCTGCAGGGTTCCCATGAGTCTTAGAACTGCTTCAGGCGAGTATCTTGCGCGGAACAGGTATCTTCTGTCTCTCCGGGATCTTAACCATACCTCCAATCTGGAAGAACTGCTTGATGCCGGGATCAGATCCTTCAAAATTGAAGGAAGACTGAAGGATGAAGGGTATGTCAGAAATGTTACTGCATGGTACCGTTCACAGCTTGATCAGATATTTGAACGGCGCCAGGAGTATGTCCGCAGCTCCTTCGGCAGGACTGAGTGCAGCTTTGTACCTGATGTATCCAAAAGTTTCAACCGCGGATTTACCGAGTACTGTCTTCACGGAGCTCATTCAAATTTCGCAAATTTCGATTCGCCGAAATTTGTTGGTCAGCAGGTGGCTGAGGTAACAGGCTGCCGGGGCAACAGAATTACCGTCAGACTCATGCCTGAAAGTGAACTGCATAACGGTGACAAGTGTAACTATTTTGCCGGCGGCGAGCTTAAGGGATTCAGAATAAGTACTGCAAAGGGAAATACTCTGGAGATATTTCAGATCCCTGCTGATTTGAAGCCTGGCGTGAAACTTTACCGCAACAAGGATGCTGAATTTGAAAGAGATGTTTCCAGGAACGGAGCGTCCAGAAGAACACTTGCTCTGTATCTGGAATTTACAGAGACCTTAAACGGTTTTGTTCTGTCCGGTCGTGATGAAACTGGTGCCGCGGCGACCGTAGAGCTGAAAGAGACATCTTTGGAAAAAGCAAAGGATCCTGCCGGTCAGCTTGAAAATATCAAAACCAGACTCCTTCGTCTTGGTGGCACATATTTTTATCCTGCTGATCTTGTAATGAACTGCAGCTACGGGTGGTTTATTCCGGTAAGCCGTCTTAACAGTTTACGCCACGAACTTCTGGAAAAACTTGTGCTGCAGAATGATGCTCCTGTAAGGAAGCCGGTATTGAAACCGGCAGGAGCCGGTATGCATGAAATTCCGGCAGAAGAAAGAAGGGGAGGTTATCAGCTGAATGTATATAACAGTCTCTCGGAGAAGTTTTACAAGGAGCACGGATGCAGCACTCCCGGTACTGCATATGAGTCTGAGAAAAGGAAGAAGGCTGTACTGATGTACTGCAGACAGTGTCTTCGATACTGTTTTGGAATGTGTGAAAAATACAATTTGAAACGTCAGCCGGAGCCGCTGGAACTTATGATTGGAACAAGGGTTTTCAGACTGGAATTTGACTGCAGAAGATGCATGATGATGGTTATTGACAGGGATTGAGCTATGGGATTTTTTGATTTTTTGTTTGGTGGCAGAAAACAGGTAACACCGTATGATCCGGAAGCTGAAGAGCCTGTGCTGAGGATCGGGATCTGTACCGGAGAAAAGGTTGCAGGCTTCTGCAGCAGAAAAAACGGAAAATTTAGGGAGGTTATGCTCATAACTTCAGGTGAGGACATGGATGAGTTCTGCCGGCGTTACGATGTGGACAGAAAGAAAATCAGAGAAATCACTGCAGGCTAGTTTCTGTAATCTTCTGGGAACAAAGTACAAAAAAGTGCGGTGATTTACCCTGACTGTAAAATTCTGTATGTGTGAAATTTAACTGTTTTCTACTCGTGTGACAGTCTGACGTTTACATACCAGTTGTAAACACCTATCATCAGTCCGCCTCCGATGATGTTGCCGATTGTTACAGGGATCAGGTTGTTTATGAAAAAATTAGCCGCAGTCAGTCTGGAGTAGTTTTCAGGATCAAGACCTGTTCTGCTCCAGAAATCAGCACCGGCAAAATTCTCAATTCCTATTCCTGCAGGGATCATGAACATATTTGCGATGCTGTGTTCAAATCCTGATGCGACGAACATACCCACAGGAAAGATCATTGCCAGCATTTTGTCTGTAAGAGTTTTTCCTGCAAAACTCATCCATACTGCCGCACATACCATAATATTGCAGAATATTCCCATGCACATGGCTTCAGTAAATCCGATGATGTACGGCTCATCGGGACGCATATGTGAAATTTTGTGCAGGGCTGTGTTCAGTATGATTTTTCCCCATTCTCCGCCGAAGGCGTCATACTGCCGGCACAGCATCATCAGCAGAACAATAAGGATCCCTCCGATGAAATTTCCTGTGTATACAAGGATCCAGTTTTTAACAAGTTCCTTCCATGTAGTCAGTTTCGAGCATTTTGCGACCAGCGTGAGGGTAGTGGAAGTGAACAGCTCACCGCCCATAATTATGCACAGCATCAGTCCGAGAGAAAAGCAGAGGCCGCCAACCAGTTTCCCGTGTCCGTCTGCCAGAGCCGTGGTATAGAACATAAAAGCGAGGGCAATAAACGCTCCTGCGTTAATTGCCAGCAGCAGCGCTTTCAATGCAGGCTTGCTGACCTTGTGGCAGGTTATATCTTCACTGGCTTTGGCAATACCTTCAGGTGACAGACATATGCAGTTTTGAACATGATTAACGTTGCTGTTTTGTGATGGGGAATTCATTTAAATTCTCTTTTTTGTGACAAATGACAAATTTATAAATATCTTGTGAATTTTATTATTTTCGGCGCTTATGTTCAAGCAGCAAAAGGATTTATCTGATCGTGCCGTAAAAAACACGTCCTTCGGCGTGGATATGATATAAGGTCTGAAATCAGGTATACTCTTTCCTGCCAACAGAGATAGACTGTGTCATTCTCAATGACGGCAAATCAGGTTATGGCATAGCCGTAGAGCTTGTGAAGTGTGACATATTGAGAGACGTAATAGAGATAAGCGATTACACTTGTTTTGCTGCAAAAATTGCAGATATAAGTCTAATGATGACCGTATTGGAGCTATGAATCTGCACCGTATGGGAATAAACTATCTTGAAGATAGCCAAGTACC
>CADBNP010000101.1 GCA_902796095.1 uncultured Aeromonadales bacterium
ACATTCATGCGATCTGTTATGGCAAGAGCAGGCCAGTGCTTCAGAGATGCATATTTGCAGTATTCCTCAACATGCTGAAGACCGTCATCCAGGGAAAAATCCGTATGGATCCTCAGGTGAACAAACTTAAGCGGCTGTTTTACAATAACCTCATTTTCATCACTCATAGCTATTACTTCTCCATTCCAGATAAAATATTGCGTACAGGACCGTAGCTCCTGCGATAAAGTTCATTTACTCCGTACTTTTTTATAGCCTCAAGGTGTGCTGCTGTCGGATACCCCTTGTGTTTCTCGAAGCCGTACTGCGGATATTTTTCAGCCAGTTTATCCATCTCCCGATCCCGGGTAACCTTTGCAACAATTGAGGCGGCGCTGATCTCGGGAACCAGCAGATCGCCCTTTACAACAGACGAAGCAGGACAGTATAAATCAGGAACCCTGTTGCCGTCTACAAGAACATAATCAGGCTTCATGGTAAGTGCCTCCACTGCCCTTTTCATGGCAAGCATGGTTGCATGAAGAATATTAAGTTCATCTATTTCCCGGGGAGAAGCCCGACCTACAGCCCACGCTCTCGCATGCTCAATAATTTCTGCATAGACTGCCTCGCGCTTCTTTGCCGACAGTTTTTTTGAATCGGTAAGATTTGGAATTTTACAGGATGGATCAAGGATCACAGCCGCAGTTACCACGTCACCCACAAGAGGTCCCCTTCCTACCTCATCAACACCGCATACAAGAGAAACTGAAGGATCAACAGGGTATTCGAAGCACATAGAGATCAAACCTCAAAAGAAACAGAAAAAGACAGCATTGAAATCAGTCTGAAACTGTTCAGACACAAACAGCAGACCGAAGGCACCCGTAATTAAGACAGAGAAAGGGTGCTACCAAAAGAATCAATCTGCATCAGAAGATGCATTTTGACAACAGCCCCGGAAGGGGAAAACAGACTGAAAACAGAGGCACTGACTCAGTTTTGACTGTTAAGAACACTGATACAAGTTTCAGCAGCCAGTTCATCAGCATTTTTCAGCAACTGCAGATGAGCCGCCTTAAAGGCATCAAGAAGCTCCTGATTATCAGATCTGAGCAGGCGGCTTACCGCTGCCGCCAGTTTCTCAGGCGTGCAGTCATCCTGAAGAAGTTCGGGAACAGGCTTGCTTTCAATCAGCAGATTCGGAAGCGACACCACATCGATCTTGATAAGACGCCTTGCTATCATCTCCGCTATTTTTGACAGTTTATATGCAACAACCATAGGTCTGCCGATAAGCATTGCCTCAAGGGTTGCAGTTCCGGATGCCAGAAGAACGGCATCAGATGCTGCCATCACATCTCTGGAATGACCTATAAAAGATGTAATATTCAGTTCCTGTCCGAATTTCTTCACAGCCTCATCAAATATGCCCTTCTGAAGAGAATTCACCAGCGGTACGATAATTTTCAGATTGATGAAATCCTTCTTCAGGATCTGACAGGCTTTAAGAAACATCGGCGAAAGAGACTTGACCTCACCTGTTCTGCTTCCGGGAAGAACAGCCAGATAAAGTCCCTTATCATTCAGATTAAGCAGTCTGCGGGCCATTTCTCTGTCATTTTCCATGGGGATGAGATCCGCCATGGTGTGACCAACAAAGGTTGCGGGAACATCAAATCTGTCATAGAAGTCTTTTTCAAAAGGCAGAAGACAGAGAACATGGTCCACGGCCCGCTTGATCTTGTAGATCCGGTTCTGACGCCATGCCCATACGGACGGACTTACATAATGAACGGTTTTTATACCGGAAGCATGAAGCTTCTCCTCCACGGTAAGATTGAAATCAGGAGCATCAATACCGATGAACAGATCTATATGCTCCTCCTTCATGCGTCTGATGATATCTCTTCTGATTTTCAGGATCCTGCCAAGTTTGCTGAGAACTTCCAGCCCCATTACCGAAAGTTCCTCGACGGGATACCACGGATGCAACCCGGCACTTCTCATTCTCGAGCCGCCGATGCCAACAAAGGAAACGTAAGGAAGCCTTCTGCGGAGTTCAGCAATAAGACCGGCCCCAAGATTGTCACCGGAAACCTCACCGGCAACAATTCCTATAACCAAAGGCTTAGCCATGTTAACGAATTATTCCTCTCTCAGTGGCGTTAAGAAAATCAACCATCACAAGCAGACATGGTTCCTTTTCCGCCAGCTTGGAAATTTCTGCTCTTGCATCATCAAGAGAAAGATTCTGACGATAAAGAATTTTATATGCGTGGCGGATACTCTCAATCTGCTGAGACGAAAAACCACGGCGCTTGAGTCCTTCGGAATTTATTCCTACAGGCTTCGCATAATGATCTGCCGCCATGACAAAAGGAGGACAATCCTTGTTAAGTCCGGCACAGCCTGCAATAAAAGCATGATCACCGACACGACCGTGCTGATGTATTGCAGTAAGACCGCCAAAAATCACATAGTTGCCGATATGAACATGACCGGCAAGAGTTGCATTATTTGCAAATATGCAGTCATTGCCGATAAAACAGTCATGAGCTACATGGGAGTTAATCATGAAAAGATTGCGGGAACCTATTTTGGTCAGACTCTGATCCTGAACTGTACCGCGATGAACCGAACAGTGCTCGCGGAAAACATTGTCATCGCCTATTTCAAGATATGTAACTTCACCTGCATACTTCTTGTCCTGACAGTCTTCTCCGAGAGATGCAAACTGATAGACAGTATTGCGGCAGCCCATTTTTGTCGGTCCCTTCAGCACAACATGGGACATTATTCTGGTTCCGGCTCCGATTTCAACATCATCACCTATGATAGTATACGCACCTATCTGAACTCCCGGACCAACAACCACATTCCGTCCGATAATCGCGGTTTCATGGATCTGCGCCGAACTGTCTATCTTTGCTGTACTGTCTATCATAACAACTTCCTATCTCATGCCTTTCTCTTTGCACACATAAGTTCTGCCGTACAGACAACCTCACCGTTTACGGATGCAGTACCGCTGAATTTAGCTACACCTCTTACCTCGCGGATAAGAACAACATCAAGAACCAGCTGATCGCCAGGAAATACCGGACGCTTGAATCTGGCATTATCAATGGCGGCAAAATAATAGAGTTCATCATCCTTAGGCTTGCCAACAGCCTTGAACGAAAGAATACCGGTGGCCTGTGCAAGTGCTTCAAGGATCAGAACACCCGGCAATACCGGTTTGCCAGGAAAATGCCCCTGGAAAAACGGTTCGTTCACGCTGACATTCTTAATAGCCTTCAGAACCTTTTTTTCATTGTTATAGGTGTAGTCTATAACCTTATCCACAAGTAAAAACGGATAACGATGAGGGAGCAGTTCCTGAATTTCCCTGATATCCAAAGGATGCAACTCTTCTTTAACTTCTTCTGTACTCAATTTTTAAATCCTTCTGTTTCAAATCCTGATGATACTCATGCGGTAAAAAAACCTGATCAAAAACGATCCTATCTTCGCATTATAGCATTTTTTGAAATAACTAAAAAAACACTGCCTCCCGATCTGTGCTACATTTTCAGAAAACTCTTTTTTATGTTTTCAGGATTGAGAGATAAATCACTCATCAGCGAAACTTTAAGAACAGATCGCAGAATTACCCATTGAAAAACTTCTAAACCATCTCAAAGAACAATGTTCAATGACGGACAGTGAATTACTGTTTCTGTTGTACTCCGTCAAGCAGAACTTTCTCAAGTTTTTCTCCCTTATAGATGAACTTCAGAGAAAAAAAATCCTGTCTCTCATCCAGCAGTTTCAGAAATATCCTGTCACCCTCCCATATTTTTTCGCTCTTCAGAAGCGAGCTCTTTTCAATCCATTCCAGTGTACCCTCATCACAGTCAGCTGCAACTTGTCCCTCATAGCTCGTTGCTGTGAACAGAAACATGTATTCACACCCGAACACATCTGATACGAAAGTAATCAGTCCTCTCATTCTCATATCCGTGAGAACGATGCCGCACTCTTCCCACATCTCCCGAAGCATGCATTCCTCCGGCGATTCTTCGTGATGAAAATGCCCTCCGATACCTATCAGTTTGTCCCTGTTGGTATCATTTTCCTTTTTGGTCCGGTGAAGCATGAGATATTTGCCGTCCCGCTCAAGATAGCAGACGGTTGTAAGATTCTTTTCATTTTTTTCTTTCCCGTCGTTTTTTTCTCTCAGTGCACTCCTGTCATTCGACACAACAGCACTGTTATCACCTGGACGCACTTCACCATTGATTACTTTTTCAACATTCATAGCAGTTTCATCATCTGAAAATAAACAAAAAAAACATCATGCAGGTTCATGACTAAAAACAAACCATTTGTATACGTCATAAAAACATATTCAATCATACTTGCAATGATATATTATCAATGACACCGTCAACAAGCATTTCCCCATAAAAGTATCACATAGATCTGATTCTTTTACTCAAATATAATTATTAAGCATTTACATCACATTTTATGACACATTAAATTAATATGACAGATCTGTTACTTTTTACCAATCAAACACAAATATAGTCGCTGACAATTAGTGATCTATATCACCAAATATAGATTAGTGGACCTCATCCATAATCCACCCTTTTCTCTTTTCTATGAGAGTTAAATTTTTATACGAAACACATCCTGAAATATCATTTCCGTTTATGTCTC
>CADBNP010000102.1 GCA_902796095.1 uncultured Aeromonadales bacterium
AAACGGCTCATTGTCCGTGTTTCTGCAGATGATGAGCCGGCTGTCAGAGAAGATCTGCAGATGCTCCTGGTTTCGCCTGACGGCAGTTCGGGCTACATTGAACTTGTGGCTGACGCTACGCTTCATCACGGCGACTGCATTATGGAAACGAGTATGGGTATTGTCAATGCCAGTCTGGATTTTCAGATAGATATGCTCAGGCAGTCCATTAACAACAGAATTCAGCAGAAGAATATGGAATAGTCGATGGCACTTGATTATATTGGACAGATGCTTCACAGCGCAGTCAGCGAGGTTAACACCATTGAAGTGCGCGGCAGAGTTGATCAGGTGGTTGGCACAATTATCCATGCTTCAGTTCCCGAAGTTAAGGTTGGCGAGCTGTGCATTCTGGAGAATCCCGGATCTGACTGGAAGCTTAAGGCCGAGGTTGTCGGATTTTCAAAAAACATTGCTCTTCTTACTCCTCTTGGAGACATAGAAGGCATTTCCTATCATACCGAGGTTATTCCCACCGGACATGTGCTGTCGGTTCCGGTTGGTCCGGAACTTCTGGGAAGAGTTCTTAACGGCGTTGGCGAGGTGATAGACTCCGGACCTCCAATCCGTCTTCAGAAGTTCTATCCTGTTTATGCCGATCCTCCTTCTCCAATGAAGCGGCAGCTTATCACCAAACCTATCAGTCTTGGACTGAGAGTCCTTGACGGCTTGATTACATGCGGGCAGGGGCAGCGACTTGGTATTTTTGCCGCTGCCGGCGGAGGAAAGTCAACTCTGCTTTCATCGATCATCAAGGGCACGAGTGCCGATATTTCGATTCTTGCCCTCATCGGTGAGCGAGGCAGAGAAGTCAGGGAATTTATTGAGCGTGATCTTGGTCCCGAGGGTCTTGCAAGGACTGTGCTTGTCGTTTCAACATCTGATCGTTCATCTATGGAGCGCCTCAAGGCTGCCTATACTGCTACCGCGATTGCTGAGTATTTTCGTGACCAGGGACGCAATGTTCTCCTGATGATGGATTCTGTTACCAGATTCGGACGCGCACAGCGTGAAATCGGTCTGGCGGCCGGCGAACCTCCTACGAGAAGAGGTTTCCCTCCATCTGTTTTTTCAACTCTGCCGAAGCTTATGGAGAGGGCGGGAAATTCTGACAAGGGATCTATTACGGCTCTTTATACGGTTCTTGTGGAGGGTGATGATATGACCGAGCCGATTGCTGATGAAACAAGATCCATTCTCGACGGCCATATAATACTTTCAAGAAAGCTGGCTGCACAGAATCATTATCCTGCAATTGATGTCCTTGCCAGTGTTTCCAGAGTTATGAACAGCATCGTAACTCCTGAACACAAGAAGGCCGCTCAGAAGCTGAGGCAGATTCTGGCCAAGTATCAGGAGATAGAACTGCTGATCCAGCTCGGTGAATATCATAAGGGGGCTGATCAAGATGCTGATTTTGCCATCTCCCATATTGATGCGGTAAACGCCTTCCTGAAGCAGGGACTTGGAGAAACCAGCTCGTTTGATGAGTGCATAAGTAAATTAATAAGTGTCGTGTCTTAGTGGGATTGTTTTCCTTATTGCGAGTTTTTTATGAGAAAGAACGGTCTGCTTTTATATGTGCTTGAATTTTTTTGCATCTTCGCAGTTCTTCCGGCTGCGAATGCAGAAATTGATCCGTTGAAGTATGTTGAACAGATAGACTCTTCTCAGGAAATAAGTCATGTTTATCTGAAGCTGAATAATTCGCTGGATAAGGAGTCGGTCAGCAGCGATGCCGCTGCCATAACGAAAAAAAACTGTGCTAGAAACTATCGTCTGGCCATTATTCAGAAGGGACCTCATGAAAGATTCAAAATTATGATAAGGGCCCATCTGATAAAGCTGTGGGAGGATGGATACATGGATCTTCCTGTCTCGCTTGCTTCAGGTTTTGACTATGACGATCCGGAGATTTGGGGAAAAATTGCTGATGCAAGTGCAGGATCCTGCGTGCAGCTGATTAAGGACGGGTATTACAGCTCTGACTGGAATGAAAATGAATGGGAGAAGGTTCATGCAAGCCTGAGAAAGAGAATTCTTCAAGAAAGGGACGTGGATATTCTTTTGGGGATGGGTGTGGCTGCAGGTTTGCAGTTTGCAGATTCGTCCCTCGGCATTCCGGTCATGATTGTAGATCCGTCAAGTCCGGAGGCAGCAGGAATTATTGGTCCGGGAAAATTTTCCAACAAGTCCAACGTTCATGTTCAGAAGTATCCGAAGCGTGAACTTATGACATTGTCAAGTTTTTATGAAATTTTTGGTTTCAAAGATCTTGGTATAATTGTTGATTCGGACCCGGATATGCAGAATGCCCAGTCCTTCAGTCTCATCAAAAAAATAGCGTCTGAGCTCGGCATCAATCTTCATTACTGCGTTGGATCCATACATGATTCTGGCAATCCTGAGAGCCAGAGGGAGTTTCTCAGATGCCGCGATGAAATCAAGGATAAAATTGATGCTATCTATCTTCCTCTGTTCAATGGCATTCCGGACAAGAACTTTTTCAGCTACATAAGGCCTCTTGTTGAAAAGGATATAATTGTAATCAGCAGCAACCGCATCATGGAAGTTAAAAAAGGTTCTCTTATTACTCTGGTGGAGGATGGAATTGAGGAAAGCGGAAGATTTGAGGCTGATGTTATGGAGAAAATTATCGATGGAGTGAAACCTGAGATGATTAACCAGAACTATAATACAAATCTTTCCTTTGCCCTTAATATGAAAACCGCCAAGCTTGTAAACTGGAAACCTTCGTTCGAGCTTCTCATGTCGGTCGCGTACCTTTTTGATACCATTGATTTTGACTGAGACGACTCTCTCTGAAAGATGCTGTATTAGCAGATCCGCAGTGCCGCTTCCGTCTGAGGTTTTCCCGGCCCGGCTCAGGAGCTGATTTTAAGTTTTGAAATTTTTCATGTTTTTTCCTTTGACTGTTTGATTTTTTTGAAGAGTTTTATGCGAATCTGGATAATTGGATGTTTCTTTCTTTTTACGCTTTTTATGCATTCCGGTGCGGCCGAGTCGGAATATTCGGTCCAAAATGATTTTTTTGAGGAGCCGGAATATGTTTATCTTGACGTAAACAAATCATTGGACTATCTGCAGAAGAATGTTGGCAAAGAACTGGCAAAGCCGCAGGTATGCAGTAAGACGATGCGTCTTGCCATAGTCCAGAAGGGTCCATACTACGAATTCAAGACTATGGTCAGATCTCTTCTGGTTAAACTGTCTGAGGACGGGTATACAAATCTCCCGGCAGGGATTTCCCATGATTTTGATTATGATGATCCCCAGACATGGAAAAATATTGCCCTGTCCAGTGCCGGATCCTGCGTGGAGCTGGTTGCGGATGGATATTACAGCGCTGACTGGAGTGATGAAAAGTGGGAGCCTGAGGCCCAAAAGCTGAGGGAGCGTATTGTTAACAGCAGAGACATAGACATTCTGCTTGGAATGGGTGTTGCAACGGGAGTGAAATTTGCAGATCCCGCTCTTGGAATTCCGGTAATGATTGCCGATTCGGCAAGTCCGGAATCCGCAGGGGTAGTTGGTCCCGGCAAATTTTCGACAAAGGCGAATGTTCATGTACAGAAATACCCAAAAAGAATTGCCATGGCCATTCACAACTACCATGACATACTTGGATTCAAAAATCTGGGCATGATAGCAGACAGAAGCGAGGATATTCAGAATGCCCAGTCCTTCAGGGTTATTATGAAGACTGCAAAGAACCTGGGGATTAATTTTCATTACTGTCTGGGGGATATACATGATGCATCAAATCCACGCTCACAGCAGGAGTTTATACGCTGCCGCGATGAACTGATTGATCGCATAGACGCTCTTTTTCTTCCTGTTTTTGACGGAACTTCCGAGAAAAAATTTTTTAACTATATAAGGCCTCTTGTGGAGAAGCATATAATTGTCATCAGCGAAAGCAAAATCGATGAGGTTAGAAAAGGCGCTCTGATTTCGCTGGTTGAAGAATCTTTTGAAGAAAGCGGAAGATTTGAGGCTGACGTAATGGAGCAGATTGTTGATGGCCGCAGGCCTGAGACGATAAACCAGTTTTATAATGTAAATCTTTCTTTTGCTCTGAATTTAAAAACGGCAAAGATGATCAACTGGAAGCCGCCCTTTGAGCTGCTGCTGTCTGTGGTTTATCTGTTTGATACTATTGATTTTAGTTAGATTTCGGTTTTTTTATGGTGAAGCCAAATGCGTCACTGGAAGTTGCTGCTTCTCGGACTGAAGTCTTCAAGTTCCAGTTCAGCCTGGATTTCCTGGTATTTTCGCTGCTCCATTTCCCACATATCTCTGTGAGTTTCCAGTTTTTTCAGCTTTTTGCGGTTTAAACGCTCCTCTTCAAGGGCTTTTTCATATTCTTTCTGCGCCTGCTTTACATTGTATTCAGCCTTTTTTACATCTTCCTCTATTTCAACTTCCCTGAAGTAAAGCTGCTTGATCGAAGCGTTGAATTTATGTATTTCGTCGAGAGAATAGGTTTTATTCATAAAATTTGCATATCGGCGTTCCTCTTCATCCTTACGCCATATTTTATAATCTTCGAATTCCTTTCTTTTGTTTGACAGCTCCTGCTGAGTCTGCTCGAGCTTTTTATGCATGCCCATGCGGGCAGTAACGCTGTCATTAAGGCGTCGATCTCTAATTTCCTGAAGTCCTTTGAGCGGATAGGTGGAGGCCATTGAAACTACCTGTTTTCCAGTGACTGAACAAATCTTAGTACTTCTGCCACCTGCAGCAGCAGATCGTCCGGCACAAAACTGTCTTCATCACCCTGGGCAAAAAGAGCTCTGGCCAGCGGCGGCTCCTTCATAATAGGTATGTTCTCCTCCTTTGCTGCCTCAATCATACGTCGCGCCAGATCGCCTTCACCTTTTGCAACAATGACAGGAAGGCCTGTCTTTTCCTTGTCGTAGTCTATGGCTACTGCATAATGGGTAGGATTCACAATAAGTACCTTTGCTTTTCTTGTTTTACTGATGGTTGACTGGTTCAGCATTTCGCGGTGCAGCTGCTTGCGCTTTGACTTTATCATCGGATCACCTTCCATTTCCTTGTACTCGCGCTTGACTTCATCCTTGGACATCATGTGATCCTTCGTATATTTGTATTTGGTGTACAGGAAGTCAATTGCGGCAATTGCAGAAAATGTCAGGATTGTATACATCAGGAGCAGTTTCAGCAGTTCTCCTGCTGCGACAAGCATCATTTCTTCATCCGCCTGCGGCAGTGTGAAAATCATTCTTCCGTTTTTCTTGATCGCCATGTATACCGATACGCTCAGGACTCCGACCTTAAGAAAATTTTTGAAGAATTCAAATACGTTCTTGACGCAGAATACTTTCTTAAACCACTTTGACGGACTTAGATTCGAAAGTTTGGGTATTGCCGCCTTTGGAGCAACAAGAAATCCCACCTGTACCAGAAGAGCGATGAGAGTGCAGGACATCACGATTGCGACCATTGGAAGAACAAGTCCTACTGCAATGTTTACATACATACCTCCAATTTCTCTGAAAGCTTCCTCTATAGTCATGATTGGAGCATTGATGAAGGTATAGTCTATGGCCTGGGACAGTTCTGTGTAGATTTTTTCTCCGAATGCAATAAAATAGACAAGCGATCCGGCAACACCGGCCGCCGATACTATTTCTGTACTTTTGGCAACATCTCCTTTTTCACGGGATTCACGCAGCCGTTTGTCGGTTGGCTGTTCTGTCTTCTCTCCGCTCATCTACACCTGTTTTTATAATAATATAAAAATTCCCGTATCGTTATTATGTTGTGCGTATCTAAAAAACAAATGAATCAAACATCTGCATGGCAGTTTCTTTTCTGCACACCGATTTTTTTTTAACAAAAGAGGTCGGTTTCCTGCGCTGTTCACCGACCTCTTATAGTATATAGGATGTTACTGACAGATACCGAAGAATTATCTCAGTATAGCGGTCAGTGTATCGCCGGCCTTGTTGACAGCGCTTGCGGCACCCTGGCTGTATGAACTTACCTTGCTCATCATGTCCTGGATGAGAAGCATTTCCTGCTGAACGCTGGAGCCCACGGTTTCCTGCATATTCTGAAGACTCTGAATTGCAAGGTTGATGTCC
>CADBNP010000103.1 GCA_902796095.1 uncultured Aeromonadales bacterium
AAAAAAAGGAGTGAAAATCACTTTCAACTCCCTGATAAAATACTGCCGGTACCGGTACTGTTCAGGATTTGGTACCGCCCACAGTTATGGAATCTATCTTAAGAGTAGGTATTCCTATGCCTACTCTTACAAGCTGACCTCTCTTTCCGCATGATCCGAGTCCCGGATCAAAGGCCAGATCATTGCCTACCATGGAAATGTTGTTCATTACCTCTATGGCATTGCCGATAAGAGTAGCTCCCTTAATCGGTACAGTCACCTTGCCGTTTTCTATCATATATGCCTCGTCGGCTTCAAAGATAAACTGTCCGCTGGTGGTATCCACCTGGCCTCCGGCAAAGTCAACGGCGTACACTCCGTGCTTCACGGATGAGATTATTTCCTCCGGCTCGGACTCGCCAGGCATCATATAGGTATTTGTCATACGGGTGATAGGTATGGTGGAATGTGACATTCTTCTGCCGTTTCCGGTGGACTGCTTTCCTACCAGAGATGCATTATGCCTGTCATACATAAATGATGTAACAACACCGTTTTCTATCAGAACATTGCGTCTTGCCCTGTTGCCCTCATCATCAATGTTGAGAGAACCAGGAGAGTTCGGGATAGTGCCGTCATCAACAACCGTACAGACAGGAGATGATACCTTCTGTCCCATGAGTTTGGAAAACAGGGAGGTATTCTTGCGGCATGAATCACCCTCAAGTCCGTGACCTACAGCTTCGTGGATGAGAACGCCGGACTTTCCGGATGCCAGGACTACCGTCATCGGTCCTGCCGGTGCCTCTACTGATTCAAGCTTTACCAGAGCCTGACGTATAGCATCATCAACATAGGACATGGCACGGGTCGTATTGCCGACAGGTTCGAAAAAGAAATCAAAGCATCCCCTTGTGCCGCCGCCGGCACCGCCGGACTCTCTGCGGCCATCCTTCTCCACAACGACTCCGCAGCGCAGACTGATCAGGGGTCTTATGTCAGCTCCCAGAGTACCGTCGGTGGAAGCTACAAGAACGTGTCTGAAGGATCCTGAAATTCTGGCATTAAACTGACGAACCAGAGGACAGCTGTCCCTGGCATACTTGTCCATATCCTGAAGAAGTTTAATCTTCAGATCCCGATCCATGGTTTCAAAAGGGTTGATCGGTTCATAAAAGGAATTGCCTTTTACTTCCGTTAATACCGGTACTGAAGCCTCCTGGCCAATTCTGCTGATGCTTCTTGCTGATTTTACGCTCTGTTTTATGGCATTCGCAGATATCTCGTGGGAAAACGCAAGGCTGCACTTTTCTCCGGAAACGGCTCTGACTCCAAGACCCTGCATGATGTTGAAACTGCCGTTTTTGACCTTGCTCTCATCAATCATCCAGGATTCTGCCATCGCATGCTGAATGTATATATCGCCAAAATCCAGATCTGAATGATGAAGATCGGCCAGAGCCCTGTGTAAATCACTGATCTCCAGTTCAGCAGGATGCAGTGTTTTTTCTGTTACTTTTTCCAATATCATTGTTTTATTACCGAAACAATATTCAAATTTCCGGATAGATTATAGCAAGGCGACACATTATGGAATGTTATTACTGACACAGATTTAAAAGAGCGGGAGATAGGTGAGCATAGTTTCCCGAAATTCCTCCACCGGCTTTTTCCGGGCTGGAATAACACTGCTTTCGAATGATGCCGGGGCGATGCACACCGCCGGCAGTGCGCTCACACGGATATTTTCGTTCCGCAGCAGATAGAATATACTCTGTCACATCATTACAACATCAAACTGCTCCTGACTGTACATAGGCTCGGCATGCACCTGGATCTGTCTTCCGAGAAAAACCTCAAGCTCGGCAAGATAATGCTGGGAATCATTGTTAAGAGCCTCGGCCACATCCTTTGAAGCATAAACCACATACTTTTCCACATTAAAGGATTTATGAACTCTGGTAACCTCTCTCAGGATCTCTGAACATACGGTATCAACACTCTTGATCCTGCCCTTGCCTCTGCATAATGGACAGTCACAGCAGAGAATATGTCCAAGACTTTCTCTTGTGCGTTTCCTTGTCATTTCCACCAGACCGAGATGAGAAAACCCGTTGATTGATGTTTTATCCCTGTCATGAGAAAGAGCGGACTCCAGGGCAGATAGCACCCTTCTCCTGTGCTCCTCGCTCTGCATATCAATAAAATCAATTATGATAATTCCTCCCAGGTTCCTGAGTCTCAGCTGGCGGGCTATGGCCTTGGTAGCCTCGATATTGGTATTGAAAATTGTTTCCTCCTGATTGCGGTGACCAACAAAGGCACCGGTATTGATGTCTATGGTTGTCATGGCCTCCGTCTGATCTATAATCAGATACCCGCCGGATTTAAGCTGAACCTTGCGCTCCAGAGCTCTCTGGATCTCGGATTCCACATCATACATGTCAAACAGTGGTGCCAGTCCTTCATAAAGTTCAATACAGTCTGCAACCTCCGGAATAAACTCTGAACAGAATTTTTTCAGTTCTTCGCATGTTTCCTTCGAATCTATGCGGATCTTGTCAATATGAGAACCTACGAAATCCCTGAGAAGTCTGAATGCCAGAGGAAGATCCTCATAAAGAACGGCACAGTCCTTCGCCTCCCTGCGCTTTCCCTTAATCTGATTCCAGACATATTTAAGAAAGGATGCATCCTGCTCCAGTTCTCTTTCAGACACCCCCTCGGCTGCTGTGCGGACAATAAAGCCTCCGTCCTGATCTATATACTTTTCCACGCAGTTTTTCAGTCGATCTCTTTCCTCCTGGGAATGTATTTTCTGAGAAACTCCCACATGGGCACTTCCCGGCATAAAAACAAGATAACGGGAAGGGAGAGTAATATCTGTTGTAAGTCTTGCTCCCTTCGTACCTATCGGATCCTTTACCACCTGAACAATAATATGCTGTCCCTGACTTACAAGACGTGCGATATCCTGAACCTGAAAATGCTCCTTTTCCTCAGGGTTGACGCACTCGGTATGAGGAACAATGTCAGAGGCATGAAGAAACGCAGCCTTGTCAACACCGATATCAACAAAAGCGGCCTGCATTCCGGGAAGAATTCTGGTGACCCTGCCCTTGTATATATTTCCGACCATGCCGAGTTTGGTCTGGCGTTCAATGTGAACCTCCTGAAGAAGTCCCTGCTCTACAAGGGCAACTCTGGTCTCAACCGGGGTAACATTAACAAGCAATTCAACAGACATCTAAAAATTCTCCGGGACGAATTCATATGCGGATCTTCACATATGAAAAGCTGAAATAATTAGAAAAGAGCTCCCATGCCGAACCCTGCAGCCAGACCGGAACCTGAAGGGAAAATTCCATAGCTGGCAAGCATCATGGCTGTCTCATCCATGGGAAGACCGATAACATTGGTGAAGGATCCGGTGCAGCGTGCAACAAATTCCCGGCCTCCGCCCTGGATTGCATAGGCACCGGCCTTGTCCATGGGTTCTCCGCCGGCACAGTACGCTTTTATCTGCGAAGATGAAAGAGTCCTGAAGGCAACCTCGGTGGTAACCATATCAGAGGCTGTAGATCCGTATCCGTTGGTAAAGGCAAAAGCAGTAACAACACGGTGGATCCGACCGGAAAGAAGAGACAGAATTCTGACAGCATCATCATAATCCTTTGGTTTGCCGATAATGGCATTGTCCAGAATTATTACCGTATCGGCACCCAGGGTAGGCCCGAGACAGCCGTTCATTTTAAATCCTTCAATACTTTTTGATTCGGCCATGCGCTGGACATAGGCAAGAGGAAGTTCAAAAGGTCTGACGGACTCATCCACACTGGGCAGAACTATTCTGAAACAATATCCGGCTTCCCTGAGCAGCTGCTGACGGCGGGGAGAACCGGAAGCGAGAAAAAAGGACGGTTCAAAGCTGGTTGTTGGTATTCCTGACATGGCGAAACCTCATTAGAAAACCTAAAGATACCCAGAGTACCGGCCACATAACCATATCCGATACGCAGGAAAGGATCGTGTGATAATCGATAAAAGCCAGGCCAAAAAGGTGTTCAAGCCAGAAAATAACAATCTGACCTACAAATGAGATTATAGCAATAGAAACCGACTGCTGCAGAAGAGAATATGTCTCCAACTTGGAAAATGCGGATGTCAGCATGAAAACCATAAGAGAAAATGCAAAAGCTTTGATCCCCAGAGTGCTTCCCACCAGAAGATCAAGCATCAGACCGGCCATAAATCCATGACCGATATTTACCATTCTTGGAATCTTCACTGTCCAGAACATGACAGTCAGAAGAAGAATATTGGGATAGAAATGCTGAAGCACCGGTGGCGGAGCTATCAGATTAAGGATCAGGGCCAGAAACAGGGAGCCGTATACCATCAGCAGGGTTATAAAATTACCGTACAAGAGATACCCCGTTCTTTATGTAATTAACGCTCTCCCGGCCAAGATTCTGTCCGTCGGGAGCAAAGTATTCAGTCGGCCACATCAGAAGCACATAGCGTATGCGGTTAAGATCCTCAATAGGACGTGCCTTGACCTCGGCAAATCCGGTACCGTTGTCAGGTGAATACTCCACAACTCTGGCTACAGGATAGCCCCGCGGAAATTTGCCGCCGAGTCCCGAAGTCACCAGAAGATCGCCTACCTGTATATCCACATTTCTCGGCAGATCATCCATAATCAGCATATCAACCTGTCCGGTACCGCTCGCTATTCCTCTTATGTCGTTGCGAATGTCACGCACAGGAATGGAGTGTCTGCGATCAGAAATGAGAATGGCTCTGCTCATATTGGGCGATACATCAGTAATCTGGCCGATGATCCCGTCCTCGCCGATTAGCGGCTGCCCCTCATAAACACCGGCCTGCTTGCCCTTGTTGATTACAATACGCTGCTCAAAGGGATCCGTGGCCACGCTCATGATCTCGGCAACTTCAACTCTTGAATCCGACTGGATCGGAGACCCCAGAAGCGCCCTCAGCTTCTCGTTCTCCTGCTTCATCTGACCGTACTTGAGAAGTTCACCCTTGAGAAGCATAAGAGTTTCCTGAAGCCGGCGGTTATCCTCCACCAGCTGATATCTTGTTCTCATCTGCTGGCGCATGGCCGATGTCAGAACCGACGGGGAGTTTGCGACAGAATAAAGAGGACTCATAAGAGTATCTACCGATACTCTTATTTCCTTTGAAAGATGCAGACTTGTATCAGCCAGCACCAGTCCTATGGACAGAAGTGCAGCTATAAAAAATCTGAAGGACGGTGGAATTCCCCGATACTGATCCTGCTGTTTCATCCGCTTTCGCTGAGAGCAAAATTAAAAAACAGCCTCTCCGTTAAAAGAAGCCGTCCAGGTACTATTCACCCTGAAATATATCACGCTGAGCCTTGGTAAGCATTTCAATAGCCTTGCCGCCGCCTCTTGCAACACAAGTAAGAGGATCTTCAGCCACAACAACAGGAAGACCTGTCTGCTCAGCCAGCAGCGTGGTAAGGCCGTGTAGCAGTGCACCGCCACCGGTAAGTACAATACCTCTTTCACTGATATCGGCGGACAGTTCCGGCGGACATGCGTCAAGAGCAACCTTGACGGCACCGACGATAGTGGCCAGTGACTGCGAGAGAGCCTCTCTCACATGCTCGGAACTAATCTGGAACTGGGCCGGAATACCGTCAAGGTGACGTCCGCGGACATCCAGATATTTAACATCTTCCTTTCCTGTACTGTATGCCGTACCAATCTGCTCCTTGATCCTCTCTGCTGTCTGCTCGCCGATAGACACCTTCATATTCTTCTTTATATAGGAAATAATGTCCTCATTGAAGCGATCGCCCCCGATTTTAACAGACTGCGCATATACCAGACCGCTCAGAGAAATAATCGCTATATCGGTAGTGCCGCCTCCGATATCCACAACCATAGATCCGGTAGCCTCTGCCACAGGAAGATCTGCACCAAGTGCCGCAGCCATAGGTTCGTCAATGACATAGACCTCAGTGGCACCGGCGTTCTCAGCTGCCCGCTTGATAGCCTGACGCTCAACCTTTGATGCCTTGCCAGGAACACTGATAAGGATCTTCGGATCCGGAGTAAAAAGTCCCCTGCCGTGAACTGTCTTGAGAAAATACTTCAGCATCTTCTCGGTGTAGTCAACATCAGCTATAACACCGTCCTTCATAGGGCGGATGGTCTCTATGGTATACGGGGTTCTGCCTATCATTTTCTTGGCTTCCTTGCCGACGGCAACCACATATCCATGCTTAGACTCTTTGTCATGACGAACTGCCACTACCGTAGGTTCATTAAGAACTATACCCTTCCCTTTTACATATATCAGAGTATTGGCAGTTCCAAGATCAATCGAGATCTCGTTGTTGAACAAATTGCTCAAAAATTTAAACATTTTTTAATTCCAAGTTTTTCGAAATCATAAGGTATTCAAAATTGCGGGTATTGTAACATATTGACAGAAATTAACCGAATATTTAATACAAAAAAGGAACCTCACAAATGCAGGTTCCTTTTCAGGAGAGGGTAATATCTCCCGCGCATATCAGTTCTGTATCCATGCTGTCAGAACTGCGGTTTCACATAACAGTCTACCGCGTGCCGTCGAGGCGGAACAGAACACGATCATTGCCAGGCCAGGCGCGGAATGCACCCTGGGACTGATCAACACCCTCAAGGGTTGTCCCGAGCCAGTACGGACCCGAAGAAACAGGATCTGTTCCGGTTATATCTCTCACCGGAACATAGGAGGCACCGGGTGCCAGAGGATAGCTGCGGCCTACGGAACTGTCCCTTAACTGAAACATAACAGGATTCACCGACGCCGCGTCAGATTTCTTTTCCGGACTGCTTATCCTAAGATACATCATTCCGTGATCTGCTGTAATTCTGTCTCCGGTCTCCGCAGTGCTGTTCCTGACATTGACCAGCTCGGCTTTCTCTGAAATCATGCCGTTGCCGTAATCGACTGAAGGACTGTCCTTCAGATAGACCGTGCCTTCAGTTTTGCCAAACGGCTCAATGAAAAATACATCACGGCTGAGAACGGTGCAGCTGTCATCATTATTTGCAACCCATCCTTCGGATGCAACCGTATCACCGTTCATGACTCTGCGGTAATACTCGGTTTTAACCGGCATGAAAAGACTGGATCCCGGTGCCGTTCTTGCATTCGACAGTGCCAGTCTGCCCATTCTCATTTCCAGAGGATTCTGCCTGTAGAGAGCCGCCGTCGCCGTTTTTCCTGCAAGATCCGTATATGAATACACAAGACTTCCTGAAGAATCGGAGGCACTCACACCGCGGTATACTGAATTTGCGCCGACACTCTCCCGGATCCCCAGACTCATGAACACATAGAAACGGTTCCAGGTGCTTCCGTCATAACGCGGAGACTCGCTGCGGTAATCGGATATGAGTTTGGTACCTTCAAGATCCGGTGTATAACCCTTCGCCAGGATCCTGTAGTGCCGTGAGGCTGAATTCAGACCGGTGCCTCCAAGTGACATAAGTTCAGAATCGGTGGCATTCAGATACAGGAAACCGCCTTTCCATGAATCACCGAGAACTGAATCACCGCAGTCGGTACAGCTGACAATGCGTTTTGATCTGACTTTGTTAATGACATTATACAGAGGAGTATAGGTTCCGTCAGATGAGGTAAACAGTTCGGCGTCAAGAGAATACCTGTCAATCAGCGGATAATGCTCCCTGTCGAAAAATGTAACGGCAGATCCTGATTTGCTTCTTGCCTTTACGTAAAGTTTCGGGGCAACAGGCTGGCCGAAATAGGTAAAT
>CADBNP010000104.1 GCA_902796095.1 uncultured Aeromonadales bacterium
GTTTCAAATCAAAATCATACTGTTTAACTTCTATCTGCTCCAGTGCTTCGGCACAAACCATATCCCGTGTTGCCGGATCTCCGTTTCCGCACTTTTTAAATTCCAGGATAACAGCCAATTTCGATGATTCATTTTTTATAATGACATCCGAAAAACCATTGCCACTTTCCTGATTTGAACTAATCTCCATACCTGCCGTCTTTACCATTGAGAAAACTCCTGTCATAAAACCGTGATAATAACTTTCACAGGAGGAGTCCCGAAAACTGATAAAAGTCATAAGCATACTGTCAATAATATTCTGAACTTCGTCCGTCCTGCCACTAAAAAGAGCATCTCTTAAACGGAGTCCCTTTTCCAGCCATTCAGGATTCTTGCGGCTGAAGATATACTTTCTTTTCTTCCTGAAGCAGTCAAGAATTTCCTTATTCGGGATCTTCACAGGTACAGTACAATCTGAATTTTCTTCTGCTGTTTCATCTTTCGAATATGTAAGATAACCAGTATGCAGCATCAGAGTTGCAAAGGTATCAAAATCATGTGTTTCTTTCAGGTCCGGATATGTCTCAAATTCACTCAGTTCGATATTCACGGTTTCACCGTCTACAAGTTTCTGAAGTTTCTGAGAATCCTCTGAATCCGGATATTTCATACACAGATCCACAATATCGTTACCACTGGAGTTAATCCAGTAGTTTCCAGGCTTAAAGGTGGCAGGCTTATTCCCCGGAGTTAGTGCATCTGACAGAAAATTAAGTACACTCCACGGACATAACATATCATTTCCAGCTATATTATATCCGTCATACCAGGTTCTGACTTCATCCATACGGTTTTCCATTCCGCAGTCTTTCAGAAGATTCTCAGTTTCATCCTTGGTGAGACCAATGAAAGTAGCATAGCGCATATCTCTGAGACTGAACGTTGCAAAATGATTTATTCCGGTAAAAATACTCTGATGTGCTATTCTGAGACACCCTGTTACAAATCCTTTCTCCATGCTGTTGTTGGTTTTAAGAGCGTTGCCCAACATATCACGCACAACATCGAGCATTTTTTCATAGTAATTGTTCACTGTAGCCTTCTGCAGAGGTACATCATATTCATCCACTATTATGAAAGCCCTGCGTTTATATTCGGAATACAGCATATTACTTAAAAATTTAAGCGAATTTTTGGCAATAGCTATCGCCTTGTCCATATTGCTGGGAACACTTCGCAAATCTAAATTATCGTCACAGCAGATGGTAATCTTATTTCTTAAAGAATTCTTAATTTCATCATACTGCTTATCACTGTCCAGCAGAAAGCGGTATTTACTGAACAGATCACCAAGCAGCAACAGCATTGACTGCATCGCACCGACAAAATCTTCACCTCTCACTGATTTTAAAGAAATACTGATTACCGGATATCGCCCCATGAATTCATCGCAAAACTTCCTGTCTTCATAAACGACAAGATTTTTAAACAGTCGCTCCTGCCTGCTTCTGTCTTCCGGATTCTGATAGTTCATTTCAAGAAAATTCTCTATCATGCTCACGGAAAGAGTTTTACCGAATCGACGCGGTCTCAGCAGCAAAGCCACGTCATCTCCAGATTTAAGCATTGTTCTTAAAAAAGAAGTCTTGTCTATGTAAACCTTCTCACGGCTGATCAGTTTCTCAAAATTTTCTATACCGACAGGAAAATCTTCTGATGTAATTGTCATATCATTATTTCCAAAGGATCCGATTAAGACAGTTAATGTTCTGCAATCATTATCATATCAGAGTCCGGTGTAAGCAAATTTTTCTAAGAGAATTTTTAGACACATAATCCGATTTCTGATGGTATGAAGGAAAGATCTCAGAACATGATACAAAAATCCTGTACTGACTGAAAGATTCTCATACTGAAACTGAAGTTTCGAAAATTACGCGGATTAGCAGTTCAGTTTGGAGAGTATGTCTGAAATCATATAACTTCAGTCTTGCACTGTGTTAAATAAAGTGCCTATATGTATATGTACTCCGAAATTCGACAGTTTGCGTACGATAGTTCTCTGCCAATCCTTGTCAGATAAGACTTTTGGAATGTTACGTAGTTTTAGGCTGTTTCAGCGGTTTAGGGGCTGTTGAAATTTTTTTCAAAATTTTTTTCATTGTATCTTTCATCACTACCTCATGGGTCAGTTCTGTGAGTTCACAACACGCCAGGAGATCAGAAATGAGTTCTGAGTTGTTGTAGTCA
>CADBNP010000105.1 GCA_902796095.1 uncultured Aeromonadales bacterium
TCGCGAACCTCGTCATAAGGATCATCGGGAAGAACATTAGGCACCTTTCTGCCGGTCTCGTCCTCCACATTTATACCAAGGTTGCTGGTGAAGATAATGACTGTTTCAGAAAAGTACACAGTGTTTCCCTGGCTGTCAGTCATACGACCGTCTTCAAGGATCTGAAGAAACTTGTCGAAAATGGAGCCGTGAGCCTTTTCTATTTCATCAAAAAGGAGAATACTGAAAGGATTGTTCTTTACCGCATTGGTCAGCTGGCCTCCTGCCTCATAACCCACATATCCTGGAGGAGCTCCGAGAAGCTTCTGATCGCTGTGGGCCTGACTGAACTCACTCATGTCAAATCTGATGCACTTGCTTTCGTCTCCGAAAAGATTTTCCGCAAGGGTTTTGGCGGTCTCTGTTTTTCCAGTACCGGTAGGACCGGCAAAGAACAGAATGCCCTTCGGCTTGGTATGGGATGAATGCTGCAGTCCGTCCATGCCGGTAATTGCACGCTTGATTACATCCAGAGTTTTATCCAGAGCAAGATCCTGACCCTTAACTCTCCTTCTGAATTTTTCCTTGGCGTTTTTAATCTCCTGGATATCAAGAGACTGCCACGGATTTTCCTTTACTCCGTAGCGGTAAAGATCCACCACATTGCAGAATTCAGCAATTCGGTACTTCTGATTCTTGCACAGTTTCTGAAGGCCCTGGAGATCCACATAGGTGAAGCCTTCGGTGAGACCGACAAAACGCTGTTTGAGCTTGTCAAGCTCCGCTCTGTCTGCTTCAGATGAGGAGTACTTCTTCATGTCCTCCTGAAAAATATCCTTCTCGAAGAAAAATTCCAGCTTGGTATCAATATAACTTTCCCGCTCCTCCTTGCCCGGCGGAAGAACATTTATGGTTTTAGCCAGCGGGTTGTTAAGGAAAAGCCATGCAGGAAGGTCGTTGACCTTGTTTACCAGAAGAATAAGTGAATTTTTAAGCAAAACTCCCCGATCGTTTTTTACCTCTCTTGCATCAAGCATCATCTGCTGGACTTTGGTGAAAGCCATGACATCAGGGTAGGTCATGTTGTTCGGTCCGATGATATAACGGGAGGCGAAATCCATGATCACCACGGTGGACTCCATATCCTGACAAAGAGCTCTGGTGGTCAAAGTGGTGGCGGTATCAAAATTAGCTTCTATATGGGTAAGATCCTTCTGCCCCTGAACAGGCTCCGGACTGGCACCTATAAGGTTGGCAAATTCCTCCAGTTCGACAACGGGATCATCGCCGCAGTCAATATGGAAACCCTTTACGAAATTGTAGAAGGCAACGTTCTTATAGCCCAGATTACGGTAAAAGGCATACAGATATCTGTTTATGCCGCTGATTTCACCTTTGGAGCAGAAATCAGTGTCCACAGGATAAATATACTGATCAAGAATATTGCCCTCAATTATGATAAACGGTTTGATCTTGCTGAAAATTTCCAGCTCTTTATGCCACTTCGGCATGAAATACTCATTCTCTGCTCTGTCTGTCATAACAGCTCCATTAATTTAAATCCTCATCCTTTCTTCCGCCGGAACTCAGGTTTACACCGTTTTTAAACAGGTGTTTCCCCAGTTCATCTGTAAATCCGCGTCTTACAATACCGACCGAGACAAATCCCGTAGAGGTTCTGAACAGTTGCAGCCGGTTGGTGCCGTCCTTCATGTATTCTGCATAAAGCTCCTTCAGTTCCGGTTTCAGAATATAAATGTTCTGATTGTCGGAGCCTCTCAGAAAAACGCCGGTATTTCTTTCTTCAACATAGGGTCCGTCTATAAGAACGCCTGTTTTTGAAAGAATATCTCCGTATCCTGACGACTCCAGCCTGCTTTTCAGAAATCCGGTATAAATCAGAATATCAGGTGTTATTTTTTCCAGCTCAGGCAGAAGCACCCTGAGAGCCTCCGGCTGTTCAAAGGGCTCGCCGCCGGATATGGTAATTCCGTCGACAGTCCGTCCCTCTGTCAGATCACTGATATATGAAAGCAGCTGGCTCACCGGCATTCTGAATCTGGACTCCCTGCGTCTGAATTCGGGAGACACGCATCCTTTGCATCCCCGGCTGCAGCCTACAAGCCAGATACCGATGCGCTGACCAGGACCGAGCACCCTGACAGGATAGAGCACATTGCCAACATATATGTCCTGCTGAAATTCAGGAGAATTATAATCGTTTGTTTCCAACAAAAAGCACCCGGCAAAAACGTTCCGGCCAAAGCATCTGCAAAGAACGGAACAGGCTACTTGAACAGTCAGCAAACCACCTGAAATCTTTTGGTTTCAGATATTTAATAGTTTTATCATCCTTGGGAAATTATTCATCGTTATACCTGATGGTAAAGCATCCCGCCCCGTCGCAGTCCCACACTCCTCCGAGAGAAATCTGATCTCCGCTTTTGAGCTGCTCATCCTTCATGCTCTGGATCTTCCTGTTATTGACGTAAGTTCCATTGGTGCTGCTGCCGTCATTGATAATCACCCTGCCCTCATAAATTTTCAGTTCGCAGTGTTTTCTGCTGACATACTGACATTCAGAAAGGTAGGAAGCCATCTCATGCTCCCGTCCCAGTATAATAACCGGAGACGAACGTCTGAGAGTCAGAATTTCCTTCCCTTCCGGAGAGCAAAGAACAGCCACATCTGAATTTCTTGGTTTCTGCGGCCGAATATTTACCTTCGGCTTTTCCACAGCTACAGGCTGAACATCGCGCAGATCGCAGCCGCAGCGGGTGCAGCGTTTGAACTTTTCACCCATTTCTGCCTGACAGTCCGGGCATATCTTCACCATTCTCATATCATCGGCAGATACCGGGACTGAAGAAGAGGCAGTAGCTGGTGAAACACCGGACACCTGCTGCCTGCTGCCAACGTCTCTTACATCATGTTCAACCGGTTTGCCGTCCCGACGCTGCAGTTTTTCATCGACGGCAGCTCCTGAACCGGCGTCAGTTCCGGAAGCCGGTGATGAAACAGCAGAAACAGACTGTGATTCTGACGGGGAAGAAATCGAGGACGGCTGAGATGATGGCGACGCAGATGAACCGGTTGAGAGTCCTTCATCTCTGTACTGCACCTGCACAAGATGAATATCAGTTCCGCAACTGCTGCATTTTCTTCTGCTGCGGGGATTTTCAGCACCACATTCAGGACAGATCCTTACAGCCGTTTTCATGGTGAAGGATCCTTCATCCGCACCTGCTTCTGATTTTTCCTGCAGAGATGATGAGATATCGGCATTGCCGGAAATTTCGGAGCTTTTCACTCCTTTATCACCATCTGCCGAACTCCGGGAGGCCTCATCTTCTGAAGACTGACTGTCAGCAGGCACATCATCATCTCTGCTGAATTTTTCCTCCAGAGCCTTAAGTTCATCCTCCGCATAATTTGCGGCCTTGACACCGGTAATACTGATCCCGCAGTTTCTGCATTCCGGATCTGCAGGATTGTTAATACATCCGCACTTTGGGCAAATTTTTTTTCTTGGCATTTATTTTCCTGAAAATAATCAAATCAGAGCACCGGGACATGAATCAGAACTGAAAAATGCTCGCTGGAGGATTTCATCAGTTCTGCTGCTCATTATCAGCATACAGCTTCTTTTCCTCAGCTGCCGCAGCTGATGACGTGAACACCTCTGCACTGCGGATTATGTCCTGACGAACCTCTTCACTGATATTAAAGGTACTTGCATTAATAGCAATGGCATTTTCCGGTGTCGGAGCGCTGCGCACCTGATTGCCGATCTTAAGTCCGTTTGATTCCAGCAGTTCATGGAGTTTCTTATGTTTACTGCAGAA
The DNA here is from genome assembly GCA_902796095.1 of uncultured Aeromonadales bacterium. Taxonomy (GTDB): domain Bacteria; phylum Pseudomonadota; class Gammaproteobacteria; order Enterobacterales; family Succinivibrionaceae; genus UBA2804. Next base: position 3,825 of record CADBNP010000105.1, read on the forward strand.
CGATTTGGTCTCGGCCGCCGCCTTTCTTGCTTCATTGTAGGTAAGCTCGTGATCGTCAACAGACAGCACTCCGAATTCAAAGCTGCCGCTACCGTCACTTCTTACTACAGCATTAATGCCGTTGCCTCTTGAATCCCGGTACAGACGGCTGGAGAAAACAGAATCAGGGACAGAGGTTTCCTCACCGATAAGTTCATACCCCATTTCCTCAAGAGCATGTCTGATGGCCTCTGCTGCAAACAGCTGCTCGTCTCTCTTCTTCGCCGCCTGCTGAAGACGTGTGATTTCAGCCTGGATCATGGAAATGCTGGATTCACTGAGGGCATAGTCCTTCGGCTCCTCCTCACAGTACTGGGCCAGCACAACATACTCGGCATAAAGACCGTTGAAGTTCTCGGCAAGCTTTTTGTACTCCTCTATCTCCCTGCGTATCTTCTTTATTTTAGGCTGTATGCTTATGGCATATACATCGCTGAGTTCAAAAGTGTCGGCATCCTTAAGTGTATTGAATTTATTCAGAAGATCCTGAATGGCATCAGAAATTTTAGATGAAATCACAGGCTCCGCAATAAGATCATCAAACTCCTTCTTGGCAAGCTCAACCACCTTCAGCTTCTTTTCCTGAAGCACGGCGCGCTGTTCCTCCTCTGCCTTCCTTCTTGCAATATTCTCGGCATCGGCTTTATCCTTTTTGCGGGCTTCCTCGTTTGCTCTGATCTTCTCAATCAGATCTGAAATCTCTGTGGTCAGACGCTGACTGTACCTGGCCTTGATATCACCCATCACTACATCAAAGGATTTATCATCAGCTGCAATTCTGGATGACAGCTCACTGAATGTGCTGCTGATCTTTGAAAGAACCGACGGATCATCGGAATCTGTAGACACAGCCCGCAGTTCAGTATTTTTGTCTCTGTAGCCGGTCAAACGCTGCTGCAGCAAATTATAGGAATCAACGGAATCCACCTCATAGTTTCGCATTGCCTCCTCTATTTCGCGGCAGGACTGACTGCTGTAACGCAACTGGGAATCAATTCTGCTCTGAGTCTGTCTGATATCGTCAATAATCCCGCAGGCCCTGATAACTCTGCTTTCAATTGCAACTATTTTGCCGGAACTCAGTCTGACCTCATTCTTGAAGCTGACAAGACTGTCGATTGTTCTGTTCAGCTGCTCTTCATTCTCGGTGAAAGAGGTGCTTACTGCCGAAAGACGGGATCTGAAACCGGAAAGAACATTGCTGACTTCATCTGTTCCGCTGACACTGCTGATACCGGAATTGCCGGCCTTTGAACAAATAGATCGGATCTGACGGGAATAATCTTTCATCAGCACATCAATGGAGTTATAGATAGCCTGGACTTTTCCATTCAGCATTGAAATACGCTTTCTTCTCGCTATCTCCTTCCTGCGTCTCTCCTCCTCTGCCTTCCTCCTCAAATATTCAAAATCTTCATGTGACATTGAAATTCTCCTACCAAAATATAGTTCCCGAAAACCCAGTATTATCTGCAGCAGCAGTACAGCTGAATAAAAGGATCACAGAAAACGGCAAAAAAAGAAAGAATCAAAAACGGAAATGCGAAAAAAATATTCTGTCAGTCGGGGGCTCGGCTGAAACTCCGCATTCACAGGTTATTATAAGAGACTCATTAAAAGAAAAATGTTGTTCTTATTAAAAAAATGATAAATATCACGTTTTTGAACAAGTTTTTGTAATATAAATATCTGTGTACTAATAATTAACAGAAATCAAGGATTTTTAGAGGTAATTAACATTCAACAGGATTTAACAGTCTGCAATTTTAAACAAGCGGATGCGGAACATCGCGCATTTGATAATCAAATGTGACTGTTCACCAAATGCTTTAAATATCTGTTTTTGCTGAATGGCAGATGTTTTTCAAAAAAGAGATTATATAAAGCCGATCTTTGAACAAATTATTGAAAATACGGTCTAATTTTTAAGCGGAGTCAGTTTTTTGTGATTTGCGGAAAGTTCACTATTTTCTGCTGAAAATATTCCTGTTGAACAACAGCCTTTATTGACCTTTCTTGATTTTGAGTACAGGCATCAGCTTTATAAAGAATTCAACATTACAGATTGAAACTCCCTCTCTGATTTGCTGATTTTACTTATTTTCTCCGTTCAGACAAAGTGGGGTAACTGCCATGTGCTTAACTGAATATGACGAGCAGAAAAATCTCCTTTGGTTTAAGGAGGATGGATTTAAAGAAGGAAAAGAGGAAGGTAGGAAAGAAGGTGAGATCAGATTTGGGAAACTGATAGATAAAATGGTAGCTGCGGGCAGAATTGATGATATGACCCGGGTTGCCACCGATTCTGAGTACAGGCATCAGCTTTATAAAGAATTCAACATCACAGATTGAACATTCTTTCAGCTTCGCTGATTTTACTCATTTTCTACGTTCAAAAAAAGCGAGGTAACATCCGTGTGCTTAACCGAATATTACGAACAGAAAAATCTCCTGTGGTTTTGGGAGGATGGATTTAAAGAAGGGTATAAAGAAGGGTTTGAAGAAGAGTATAAAAAAGCAA
>CADBNP010000106.1 GCA_902796095.1 uncultured Aeromonadales bacterium
CTTAAACTGTTCAATATGTTCTTTCCTGCAGATCCGGAACCGGGCGGCTGACTGTGTCAATCTGCGTTTAATCATTTCTGCAGGACAGCAGGAATCGGCTGGCAATCCGTGATCTCCTGTAATAAAAGATGCTTTTTTGATACAATATTGCAGTAGTTTTTTCTGTTAACCAGATACAAAATCGTTACTTTTTAGGATCTTTATGAAACAGTTTATTCAGCAGTTACTGTCAGACTGTATTGCGGATTTTAAGGCAAAGGGTCTGCTGTCCCAGGAATTTGCCCCCCGCTTCACTGTAGAAAATACCAAGGATAAGAAAAACGGCGATCTTGCTACAAATCTTGCCATGGTAATCTGTAAAAAAATGGGCAGAAAGCCACAGGACGTGGCTCAGCTGATTATTGATTCGATACCGGCTTCAGATCGTATAGCGAAAATTGAAATGGCAGGTCCCGGTTTCATCAACTTTTTCATGAGCAGTGATCATGTCGGTTCCCAGATTTATGCCATGAGTCAGGATCCCCGTCTCGGAGTGAAGCAGGTTTCTGCTCCTCAGACAGTTGTGGTGGACTATTCGTCGCCGAACGTGGCCAAGGAAATGGCTGTACATCATATAAGATCAACGGTAATAGGTGATTCGGTTGTAAGAGTTCTGGAGTTTCTCGGTCACAGGGTTATCCGGGCCAATCACGTAGGGGACTGGGGTACCCAGTTCGGTATGCTTATCGCCTATCTTGAGAAGATGGAAAATGAAAGTGCTTCAGATCTGGAAGTTTCCGATCTTGAGGCTTTTTACCGCTCGGCCAAGGTTCTTTATGATGAGGATGAGGAATTCGCGGAGCGTGCCAGAAAATACGTAGTAAGACTTCAGGGCGGTGATGACTACTGCCGCAAAATGTGGCAGAAGCTGGTTCAGATGACCATGGTTCAGAATCAGAGAATATATGATCGCCTCAATGTAAGTCTCAGACCAGAGAATGTCATGGGCGAAAGCATGTACAATTCCATGCTGGCCGGAATTGCCGAGGATCTGGAAAATCGCGGCATGGCGGTGACGGATCAGGGTGCCCTGGTAGTGTTTCTTGATGAATTCAGGGGTAAGGACGGCAACCCTATGGGTGTGATTATCCGCAAGAGTGACGGAGGATTCCTCTATACAACCACGGATATCGCATGTGCCAAATACAGAGTGGAGCAGCTCCATGCGGATCGCATCCTTTACTTTATTGATTCACGTCAGCATGATCACCTGATGCAGGCATGGGCAATAGCCAGAAAGGCCGGATATGTTCCTGCAGAAGTTTCTCTTGAGCATGAATCCTTCGGCATGATGCTCGGAAAGGACGGCAGACCATTCAAGACCAGAAGCGGCGGAACAGTGAAGCTGTCTGAACTTCTGGACGAGGCTGAAAAGAGAGTAACAGATCTTCTTGCCGAGAGAGGCAGCGATCTTTCCGAGGAAGAGAAGGAAAAGGTGGTGCACGAAGTGGCAATGGGTGCGGTGAAGTATGCGGATCTTTCCAAGAACCGTACTACGGATTACATTTTTGACTGGGATTCGATGCTGTCATTTGACGGCAATACGGCTCCTTATCTTCAGTATGCCTACACCAGAATAAGATCTGTGTTCAGAAAGACTGAATTCAAACCGGGCGAGGTTGTCCTGGGCTGTCCTCAGGAGGAGAAACTGGCTCTTAAGCTTCTCCAGTTCGGAGAGGCTGTGGAGCAGGTTGCCCTCAAGGGAATGCCCCATCTTCTCTGCACCTATCTGTTTGAGTTAAGCGGTCTCTTCATGACTTTTTACGAGGCATGCCCGGTTAACCGTTCGGATGTGGATGATGCCGTCAGAGCAAGCCGTCTTACTCTGTGCAAGGTGACAGGAGATACTCTGAAGACAGGTCTCTCACTGCTTGGTATCAATGTTCTTGAGAAGATGTAACAGTTATGGCCCGTGATTACGTTTCATCCCGTGCTCCAGCTAAGAAGAGATCTGGTAAAGGTCGCAAGAAAGAGGATGCTCCTGTCGGCTTTTACATAAAGCTTGGATTTATTCTTCTGCTTATTGTGACCATAGTCAGCGGAATTTTTTATCTTAAATTCAATTCGGTCAAGCCGGCCAAACCAGATGCCAAACAGAATGTCACCCAGGAAACCACTGCTGCTGATCGCCGTCCCGAGAAGGATCCGTACAGATACAGAAAGCTTCTGGAGAGTTCCGAGGTAAAAACCGGAACGTCTGATCAGAAACGGCGCAACGAGCAGAGTTATGAAAGTCACAAGCGTCCTGATGTGATTATTGATCCAAAGAAGAAGC
>CADBNP010000107.1 GCA_902796095.1 uncultured Aeromonadales bacterium
TGTTTGCTGTCACCGTCAAAAGCCCATCCTCTCGAATCTCTTTTGCGGTGCCCACACAGATTGTCTTATTTGCTTTTTTAAAGAACTGTGAGTTTCGTCACTCAACGGATGCATATGATAGATACTAAGCGTTTTGAATGCAACAGTTTTTTTTATATTTTTTTCTTTCCGTCTACTTTTTGGACAATGCTACTAGCTTTCTCTAGATCAAATGATATATCTCTGTCATAGGAAAATACATCATTTACTGTCCGTGCAAATATTTCTTCTGTTGCCCCATCTTTTGCATCAGAACTACCTATTGTTTTGTTTAACATTTCAGAATCTCTTTTCATCCTCTTTAATTCAGCTTTTGTCTGCTTTCTTTCCTCTGTTGCCTTTTCTTCCTCTTCCGTACGGTAGAATCCGAGAAGTCTCCAAAACTTAAACCACAAGTACTTTCTCAGAAAGTTCATAACTGCTAAAGCAAAAATAGAGATTATTGATACCAAGCCTATATACAATCTCAAATCATCATTACTCAGTTCAGCTACGTATGTTTCAAATCCATGATCCTCACAATATTTCAGAATCTCAGGCTGGAACAAAAATCTTGAAACAACTATGGCATCACCAATCAGCGTAATAATAATACCCAGCTTGGTGAACTTTGGAATGAACAACAGCAGGATGCCACAAGCAAAGAGAAAGAAACCAGCTTCAACAAATCCCACGTTGACTACATGTGCCAATGTTACAGCTTCTGCACAATCTATCAGTAAAAGATTAGAAGCAATAAACAGACAAAGATATTTGAAAATATTATTCATTTTTTACCAACAACTTGATTCAGATTTAAAATCTATAGCCACACACAGATCCTAATTGAATACTCAACTATGAAATACAACAGGATCGTGAATGAACGATCCATTTAAATTCAGGACTCTGACCCCATCACTGTTTTATCCGTACAGAGTGTAGACAAACTGCGGAAACTGATTCCTAGTATAGCAACCATTCCTACACATGATAGCAAAATTCTAAGAAATAATGTCAAATCTCTCTGCTTGCTTGTCGAGTGTTATAAACTTTCGGTGAGATCACAAAACTGATTTATCAGTTTTATCAACAACCAACATTACTGCCTATTTTAAAATAAAATGATATGATATTTTATACACATAGAATAATTAAAAAAATATACATAAGAAACATCATTCAGATATAATCTAAAAATAGAATCTTATAATAAAAGCATACTTATTAGTAAAGACATTAATAATATTTTCTCTTTCAAAGACTCCGTAAAACTTTCGTAAATTACCAGGAAGGTTCTTCATACCTGAACACAAGTTAAACAAAAGGAAAGAATGAATCGTTCAAATACTTTGATAAAAGTCATAAAGTGTAATCAAAAGATTACTTGCCTTATGGCACTCAAGGCTATAATGAAGCAACAGTGTATGTATGTGCCTCGAGCGCCTAAATATCTGATCAACAAAACGAATATACAGTAATAATAAAAAAAATAAGGAAGTTACTATGGCTGAAAGAATTTTAGTTATAGGTAAGGGTGCTACCCAGCAGTTGTCGCCGGATATTATGAATCATTTTCAGGAAGTTAAGTTAATTATCAGTGGCGATCAGAGCAGTATGCCTATCCAGGTAGTATCACAGTTGCTTATGTTACAAGCTCAGTGTTCACTGAAGATTGATTTTCTGCAGTTGCAGGCAAGTAATGATGAAGAATATCATCGTATTCTTGCTTTCCAGTTAGGAATATTCCTGATGGATCCAGAAAACGAAGTTGCACTTTTATCTAACGATCCATCTATTGATTCTGTCATTGAGTACGGTAAGAATTTAGGCTTCAAAATACAGAGAATGGAAGGTAATGGTTCATTTTCTATGCCATCAATGAAGCAACAGCCAAAAATGCAGCAGGCAATGCCACAGCCACAGGCCGCACCACAGCCTATGCCACAGGCTGCACCACAGCCAGCTGCTCAGCAACCAGCTCCTCAAAAGAGTACCAATAAAAAACTTATATCTACTCTTATTGGAGGTTCTGCAGGACTTATGGGTGGCGGAAACTAATTCTGATCTCATATATTCAGTCTAGTAAAAAGGGTGGCTATGCCACCTTTTTACATTTTGAAATACAAGTGTTGTTAGTTTTTATCCTGTTCATTGGTATAATGCCCCGACAGTTCAGATACAAGAGAATCGAGAAATAGTCTTTACCTGATAAAAATTTTATATTGTCATTAAGGTTTGCTCATGCTATCACTCAAAAATGTCACAGTTGGATATGACAGACACCCTATAATTCATCATGTAAATCTTTCAGTTGAAAAGGGTCAGATGGTAGCAATCATAGGTCCCAATGGTGGAGGTAAATCAACTCTTCTTAGATCCATTCTTAATGAATTGGTACCTATGGAAGGTGCTATCGAAAATTCATTCAAAAAAACAGGATACATACCTCAGTTATTTAATGTGAACCATTCTTTTCCTGTATCTGTTGGATTTTTTGTAAGTTCAGCACTGATAAAACAGGTTGGTCTGTTTAAAACAGTAAATAAAAAACTGATAAACGAAGCTTTATCAGCAGTAAAACTTGAAGGATTTAAGAATAAATATTTATCAACACTTTCAGGAGGCCAGTTTCAACGGGCTCAATTTGCAAGAATTTACCTTCAAAAACCGGATCTTCTGCTGCTTGATGAACCTTTCAGTGCTATCGATCAGAAAACAAGTCAGGAGCTCATCAATCTTTTAAAACAGTGGAACAATGAAGGAAAGACTATAATTACTGTAATGCATGATCTGAATATGGTAAGAGAACACTTTCCATACACAGTAGCTCTTGCAAAAGAAGTTATAGCCTGCGGAGAAACTGACAAGGTTCTTACTGAAGAAGTAATACTTAATACTTTTTCTCTAAATATGGCCATCAATCCAAAAGCCGAAATTTGCCACCGTAAAAGTGCAGAAGACTGCCATACCAAATAACTCATATGTACGAAATTTTAATACAGCCGTTTGTAGAATACGGTTTTATGTTTAAGTCACTGCTGGGATGCGTTCTCATATCCCTTTGTGCACCCATGCTGGGTCTGTTCCTGATACTAAAGAAAATGAGTCTAACCGGAGATGCCATTTCTCATGCCATACTGCCGGGCGTAGCAATAGGTTATGCCGTAGCCGGTCTGTCAGTAACAATTATGACGCTTGGAGGATTCATAGCCGGCAGTCTGGTCATTGTTCTAAGTGGTTTTGTATCCAGATACACCAAGAAAGGCGAGGACAGTGCTCTGGCCGTTTTCTACCTGATATCCCTTGCTCTTGGTATACTCATCATTTCTCTAAACGGAAGCAATATAGATTTACTGAGTATTCTCTTTGGCTCACTGCTTACAATAAATGATGAATGTCTGATACTGCTGTCTTCAATTACACTTATTACAATCGTTACAATGCTGGTTATAAGGAGACCTTTCATTATCGACTGCATCGATCCGGATTTCCTTATACATAATGATATTAATGGTCATCACTACCATATTATATTTATGATTCTTGTTGTCCTTAATCTGATTGCAGGTTTTCAGACAATAGGAACTCTCATGGCTGTAGGCTTGCTCATTTTACCTGCAGCAATAATCAGATTATGGCTAAACAACATTGTTTTAAGTTGTCTGATTAGTCCCTTGATAGTTATAATCTCATGCTATTGTGGACTTATAGCTTCTTTCTATTATAACTATCCTACAACACCGATTATTATCCTTGCTCTTGGATTGTTATACCTTATTTCAGTGTTTTTGGGGACAAACGGAGGAATCTTATGGAAATACGTTCGATTAAAACACCTGGATTCATAAAATCACTGTTTATAGCACTATTAACCCTGTCAGTTTCATTTGAATCCAAAGCTGAAGATATTAACATTGTTACAACAAACACTATTTTGGCTGATATCACGTCGGAAGTAACAGGAAAACACGCAGTTATTTATTCACTTGTAGGATATGATGAAGAGGTTCATGCCTTTAATCCAAAACCTTCTGATCTGAAAAAGCTTAAAGAAGCAGATATAATTATAGCAAACGGAAAAAATCTGGAAGGATGGCTAAGCAGAATAGATGACAAGAACAAGATAGTTGAAGCATCTAAAGGTATAAAATCAATAAAAAAGGACGGCTACGAAGATCCTCATGGATGGAACAGTCCATACAACGCAAATATATACATTGACAATATAGCATACGCAGCCTGTGCAAAAATACCAGCATACTGTAACGAATTCAAAGATAATGCAAATAAATACAAACAGACTTTTAATGAACTTACAATAAAATACAAACAGTTGTATGATGCCCTGCCTCAAGAAAACAAAAAGGCAATTACAGCACACGATGCATTTGGCTATCTGGCAAGAGATTTTGAAATAACATTTATACCAATCAAGGGCGTAAATGAAGAAACAGAAATATCAGCACAAATCCTGGCTCAGATTATCAAGCAGATCAGGGAAAGCGGAATAAAGGTAATATTTATAGAAAATATTTCAAATACTCATTTTGCAGAGCAGCTTACAAAGGAAACATCTGCAACTATAGGGGGTGAACTTATATCAGATTCTCTGTCAAAAAAGAATTCAGTAGATACATACTATAAAATGGTAGATTACAATTTGAAGACTGTTTATGAAGCATTCTCATCAGCCAAATAAATACTCTCATAATTGCACTACATCGCTACTCTTTTAATGAATTTATCTTTTCATTAAAGGATTATCCTGACATGGTGTTGAACCGGCATTTGAAAGATAAATTCCATTATCACCAAGGTTTGCTAATACTGCCTGCATCTTGAAAGTACAGATCTTTGATAACCGGTTAAACACTATTTCGTCGGCATGAAAAAAGTTATCAATCGTCAAGTGTAAGACAAAGTTTACTGAGCATTTTCTGATAAAATTCAGTACTGAACAAATTATCAGCTGCATCATTTAACAGTTGCAAAGCTTTAGTTGAGTTGATTCCTGTTGAACAAATAACAATCCTGTCTCCGCATTTTATATTCATAGTTAATACCTGCATAAAGTCTTTTGCATTAACAAGAGTTTTATCACTATCGCATTCCTTTCTTATCCAAATAGGGCATTTAAACATTCTTGTTATTTTAGTAAAAACCACGGCGGGTCTGGCATGGAGTCCGTGTTCGTTTTTAATTTCTACAACAATTTCATTCCATCTGTCTTCATTTCCGCTCAGATTATTAAGTTTTGTTATTCTATCCCTGTCCTCCCTGGTTATTTTAATAGGAAGAGATTCTAAATTTTTTAACAAAGTTTCACGTGAAACATTATAAATGGAATCATAATCGTAAATTGATACAATGGAAAGTGTATTGAGAAGGGAGGAAAAAAGCATATCTTTTCCTGCTATTACAGAAAAAATAATTTTCTTTTCGCCTTCAAATTCAATTATGGAAGGTACAAATACTGTGCTGTCATTATCACTGCTGAAATACACTTCACAGTATATATTCTCAGAAAGATGAATTTTATCTGTAATTTTCTGAGTATCAGAAAAAACTGATGAATAAAATGTCTTTAATGATTGTAAACCTTCATCAAAACTTGCTGCTTTAAAACAATGAATTTCTTTGTCAGCAAAATTGATATAATTTTTTATAAGTGAATCACCTCGTATCCAGCAGCATATATCTTCGACAGTTCTTTCTGTATCAAAAAACACATCACTGCCATAATTGAATACAACCTCAGAAATTCTTTTAAAAGTTCTCTGATGAACAGATTTTATTGATGTAAAACATATGGCTATATGGACATTTTTAGAAGAAAGAGGAGAAAAGCCGTCAACAAAATAAAAAATTTTAAAATCGTTTTTGACGGCAATATTTCTGAACTGATCCTTAAGCAGCAGTATAGCTACACCGCCACCAAGATAAAATGATTCGAAAACTGATGAATTATCGGTAACAGAGATATCTTTAATATTTCCACACTTTTTCAGTTGTTCCAGAACAACTTCACAAGTCTGAATATCATTAAGGCTTCCAGAAATTTTACAGATTTTGTTGTTATCCAGTTTAAACAAGGAAACCTCCATTCACATTTATTCAACAGTGACACTCTTCGCCAAATTTCGTGGCTGATCAACATCAGTACCTTTAAGAACAGCAACATGATAAGCAAGTAACTGCAGAGGTATAGTATAAACTACAGGTGAAATAACATCATCCATCTGAGGCATGGTTACAATATGACAATTCTTTGCATCTGACAAAGCATCCTCAAAACCAGCCAGTTTGTCTGCAAAAATATAAATTTCACCATTTCTGGCACGTACAGATTCGATATTAGACTTAAGTTTTTCCAAGAGATCATTCGTTGGTGCAACAATAATTACAGGCATATTCTCGTCTATAAGAGCAATAGGTCCATGTTTTAGTTCACCGGCTGCATATGCTTCAGCATGAATGTAGCTGATTTCCTTAAGTTTGAGAGCTCCTTCCATAGCTATTGGCCACTCTACACCTCTACCAAGAAAGAGACAGCTGCTCTTCTTCTGAAATCTTACGGCCAGTTCTGCTATTTTCCTGTCCATCTCCAGAAGTTCTCTGATTTTGCCAGGAAGTGTGTATATAGCCTTAATCAGATGAACTTCCATACTTTCATCGATAGTCTTTCTGCATATGCCGATAGAACCTACCATCAGAAGAAGAGCAACAAGTTGGGTTATAAAAGCCTTGGTGGAAGCAACACCTATTTCTGCACCGGCTCTCGTCATAAAACACAAATCAGACTCGCGAACAAGAGATGAGCCAGATACATTGCAAATCGTAAGAGAAGCCATATATCCCTGTTTTTTGGACAATCTCAGAGCTTCAAGAGTATCAGCAGTCTCGCCCGACTGAGACAAAGTTACAAGCAGGGTATTAGGATGTGTTACGGATTTACGGTATCTGTATTCTGATGCTATTTCCACATTACAGGAAATACCGGCATATTCCTCCAGCCAGTACCTTGAAACAAGACCGGCATGATAAGATGTTCCGCAGGCAACAATCTGAATATGTTCAACCTTCTCAAACAATTCTCTTGCCCTTACACCGAAAGCTTCTGGAACGAAATGAGATTTTGTTATTCTTGATTCTATTGTCTTTAAAACAGCATCAGGCTGCTCATATATCTCCTTCAGCATGAAATGGGTAAAACCATTTTTATCTGCAGCATCATTTTCCACATCAGAAATTACAGAATCACGAACAACCGAATTTCCTTCAGCATCATAAATTTCAACTTTTCTGCGGGTAATTTTCGCTATATCACCCTCCTCCAGAAAAACAAATTTATTTGTAACAGGAAGAAGAGCCAGCTGATCGGAAGCAACAAAATTCTCACCTATACCGATGCCTATAACCAGAGGAGATCCGCAGCGGGCAACTACAATTTCATCAGGACATTCTGAATCTATAACCGCCGTACCGTAGGCACCTCTAAGTTCGCTTACCGTTTTCTGAACAGCCTCAAGAAGACTTGCAGAACTCCGACGATTGTAATTTATAAGATGGGCCATAGCCTCAGTATCTGTATCAGAAGTAAATTCATAACCTGCAGCTACAAGTTTATCCTTGAGTTCAAGATAATTTTCTATTATCCCGTTATGTACAATTGCTATGGTTCCGGAAACATGAGGGTGGGCATTTTTTTCAGATGGCTTGCCATGAGTAGCCCATCTGGTATGTGCTATACCAACAGATCCGGGAAGTGGATTATTATTTATTTTATCAGCGAGTTCTGAAACCTTTCCCACACTTCTGACGCGACAGAGTTTTCCGTTTTGAATTACAGCCACACCTGCAGAATCATATCCTCTGTATTCAAGGCGTCTCAATCCCTCAAGGAGTATTTCTACTACATCACGCTGTGCTACAGCACCTACTATTCCGCACATAAACTAATTCCCGTTACTTATTATTCTTCTGTGGTCTGATCCAGCCAGCAATATGACGCTGAGGAACTCTGGTAATAACAAGCTCCTTCTCTCCCACACGTTTAGTAATGGTAGATCCTGCACCAATCGTTGCACCTTTACCGATTTCAACAGGAGCAACAAGCTGAGTATCCGAACCTATAAAAACATCATCGCCTATGACTGTCTTATGCTTGTTGGCACCATCATAATTACAGGTGATTGTACCAGCACCAAAATTGACATTGGAACCCACCTGACTGTCACCTATATATGTCAGATGACCAGCTTTCGTTCCGTGAGAAATAACAGATTTCTTCACCTCAACAAAATTACCAACATGTACCTCGTCAGCTGTTTCACAGTCAGGTCTCAGATGGGCAAAAGGACCAATAGTGTTTGATTTACCCATTTTTGAAGACTCCAGGACGCTGTACGGACTTATCACAGAATTATCACCTATTTCACAGTGTCTTATCACGCACCCTGCTCCGATCCTGACATTATTGCCAAGCTTTACATTTCCTTCAAAAACGACGTTAATGTCAATTACTACATCAGTGCCGCAGGTTAAAGTACCGCGGAGATCAAAACGTGACGGATCAATTATAGTAACGCCCTGCTCCATCAGTTTTTCAGCCTGACGTTTCTGAAACAGTCTCTCCAAATCAGCCTGCTGCCTGTGATCGTTTATTCCGAACATGTCTGTATCTTTTGAAGTTTTATAAGTTGATATCTCTACTCCGTTATGAAGAGCAATAGAAAAAATATCAACCAGATAAAACTCATTCTGTTTATTGTTGCATCCTATCTGCTCAATAAAATTTTTGAATATACCGGCAGAACCGTAACAGATACCGGTATTAATCTCTCTGATTTCAAGTTCTTCAGGAGAAGCATCCTTCTGCTCTGCAATCCTTAAAAACTTTCCGTCATCAGATCTTATTATTCTTCCAAGTCCGAAAGGGTTCTCTACATCGGCTGTCAGAACTGTCAACCCGTTACCGGAATTAACATCCATTACATTCCGCAGCGTTTCTGCACTCACAAGGGGAGTATCTCCATACAGCACAAGAACATTATCAGAACTATCAATTGCCGGGAGCGCCTGTTTAACCGCATGTGCCGTACCAAGCTGCTCCTCCTGACAGACAAAAGACAAATCTGTTCCCTGGATCCTTTTTCTGATCTGATCGCCACCAAAACCGTAGACTATAGTAATATTGGAAGGATCGAGTTTTCTTGCCGTATCAATGACATACTCTATCATTGGCTTTCCGGCAATTTCATGTAGAACCTTAGGCTTATTTGATTTCATTCTTGTACCCTTTCCGGCTGCAAGAATAACGACTTGTAACGACATAAATAATCCTACTGAAAAAATTTGACAATAGACGGATCTATTTAAAAGATTGAATTTACTCTGTAATCTGTAATGAGAACTGTACAAAAAAATCAGTACAATCATAAACAGGAACACAGTTCAATTATAGCAAAGTTGATTTAAGCTAAACTGTCATGCTCACTATAAATCTTAAAAATTAGAGAAAAATCATTAAAAAAGAAATAAGAAAAGATCCGGAACTCTGCGTCGATAAATCAGAAGTTATCTCAACACTTACCAGACTGGTAACAAAAAGGTACATTACCAAAAGCAACGTACCTTCCTTTTTTTATGAAGTGAAGAAAAAAATAAAACTATCTTCTGTTTCTTGTAAGTTCCACAACCTTAAGCTGGGCCATTGCCTTGGAAAGCTCAATAATTGCAGAAACATAATCAACATCACCAGCCTTAGATTCAATTCGCTCCTTGGCGGCCTTGACGGCTGCTTCAGCCTTGGCAGTATCTATATCCTCAGCTCGTATCGCTGTATCGGCCAGAACAGTAACTCTGGTCGGCTGAATTTCGAGAATACCGCCTGACACATACAAAAACTCCTCTTTCCCCTCAAGAGTCGTATACGCAATTCGTCCTGGCTTAATCATCGTAAGCAGAGGTGTATGACCGTGTCTGATGCCCAGCTGACCTTCAACACCAGTAATGTGCATAGTACGAACATAACCGCTGAATATTTCCTTTTCGGCACTGACGACATCAAGCTTAAACTGCATGAATTCTTCTGCCATGAGTTTACCCCAGTTTATTTATCAAGTTTATTGGCTTTTTCTACAACTTCATCAATTGAACCGACCATGTAGAAAGCCTGCTCAGGAAGATCATCATACATTCCGTCAATAATTCCCCTGAAACCTCTGATAGTTTCCTTCAAAGGAACATATTTTCCAGGTTTTCCGGTAAATACTTCAGCCACATTGAAAGGCTGAGACAGGAATCTTTCAATCTTACGGGCACGGGCGACAATCAACTTGTCATTCTCTGAAAGTTCATCCATACCAAGAATTGCGATGATATCCTTCAGTTCCTTATATCTCTGAAGAACAGACTGAACATCACGTGCAGTTTCATAATGCTCCTGACCCACAACCTGCGGATCAAGCTGACGGGAAGTAGAATCAAGAGGATCAACGGCAGGATAAATACCGAGAGAAGCTATCTGTCTTGAAAGAACTATTGTTGCATCAAGGTGAGCAAATGTTGTTGCAGGGCTTGGATCTGTCAAGTCATCGGCAGGAACATAAACCGCCTGAACTGATGTAATGGATCCCTTGTTGGTTGAAGCAATTCTTTCCTGAAGAGCACCCATTTCCTCTGCAAGAGTAGGCTGATAACCTACAGCGGAAGGTACACGTCCGAGAAGTGCCGATACCTCAGTACCTGCAAGTGTATAACGATAGATATTATCGATAAACAGAAGAACATCCTTGCCTTCATCTCTGAACTTTTCAGCTATGGTAAGACCAGTCAGAGCTACACGAAGTCTGTTTCCAGGAGGTTCATTCATCTGTCCATACACCATGGACACCTTATCAAGAACCTTTGATTCCTTCATCTCATAATAGAAGTCATTACCTTCACGGGTTCTTTCACCGACACCTGTAAAAACAGACAGTCCAGAATGAGCTTTTGCTATATTGTTGATAAGCTCCATCATGTTAACGGTCTTTCCTACACCGGCACCGCCGAACAGGCCAACCTTACCTCCCTTGGCAAAAGGACAGATCAAATCAATAACCTTAATACCGGTTTCCAGCAGTTCAGTTGTATTTGACTGTTCTTCATAGGTCGGAGCAGCACGGTGTATCTCCCACTTCTCCTTTTCACCTATAGGTCCCTGTTCATCCACAGGAGTACCCAGAACATTCATGATACGTCCGAGAGTTTCCTTACCTACAGGTACCTTGATGCCGGCTTCCGTATCCGCAACCTCATCACCGCGACGCAGTCCGTCAGATGTTCCCATTGTTATACAACGTACAACACCGCCGCCAATCTGCTGCTGAACTTCCAGAACCAGTCCTTCAGTAGGACCTTCAGATATAACCTTAAGAGCGTTGTAAACCTTTGGAACTTCATTTTCCTTAAATTCTACGTCCACTACCGCACCGATAACCTGGACAATAACACCTTTTTTCATATAACGTTCCTTAATTAAACTGCAGCAGCACCTGAAACTATTTCTGTAAGTTCCTGAGTAATGCTTGCCTGACGGGCCTTGTTATAAACAAGCTGTAAATCACTGACCAAAGCTTCAGCATTATCTGTTGCCGACTTCATAGCCATCATTCTGGCAGCCTGCTCACTGGCCAGATTTTCAACAACAGCCTGATAAACCTGAGATTCAATATATCTCTTAAGGATGGTATCAAAAAGAAATTTAGGATCCGGCTCGTATATATAATCCCAGTTTCCCTTCTTTTCGTTTTCGTCTCTTTTAGGCAACGGCAGTAGCTGTCTGATTTTTGGTCTCTGAGACATGGTATTAACAAATTCGTTGTAAACGATAAACAATCTGTCAATTTTACCCGTATCAAAGGCTTCCAGCATAACTCTGACAGTACCGATAAGCTGATCAACAGAAGGCTTATCTCCCATGCCTGACGTATGAGCCAGAACATTACATCCGAGATTTGCAAAAAAACTGCAGGCCTTGGAGCCTATTAAAGCCATAGACACATCAACATTCTGATCCCTGAACTCCTTCATATTGACAAGGACCTGTTTGAACTGATTGATATTCAGACCGCCACACAATCCCCGATCGGTAGAAATAATCAGGTAACCCACCGCCCTGATATCTCTTTCCTTAAGATAAGGGTGATCATAGTTAGTGCCGCTGGCTGCTATGTTGTGAATAACACGGCGCATCATATGAGCATATGGATAAGCGGCTGTCTTTCTGTCCTGAGTTTTCTTCATTTTAGAAGCAGCCACCATTTGCATGGCGCTAGTTATCTTCTGCGTACTTTTGACACTTGAAATCTTTGTACGTATTTCTTTTGCACTAGCCATTACACATTCCTCTGCTGACTGTTAGTTGGTCTTTGCAAAATCATCCATTATGGAAGTTAACTTTGCGGCAATATCATCAGAGTATTGTCCTCTCTCATTAACATCCTTCATAAAATCAGCATAGCTTGAATTTGCAAACGACAGCAGACTTGCCTCATATTCACCAACCTTATCAACTTCAACGCTGTCAAGATAACCCTTGTCAACAGCAAACAAAATCAGAGACTGTTCAGCAACAGTAAGCGGAGAATACTGCTTCTGCTTCATCAGTTCAGTTACCTTCTGACCATGACTCAGCTGCGCTTTTGTTGCACTGTCCAAATCTGATGAAAACTGTGAGAATGCGGCAAGTTCACGGTACTGTGCAAGAGCTGTTCGAATACCGCCGGAAAGCTTCTTCATGATCTTGGTCTGAGCAGCACCGCCAACGCGGGATACGGAAATACCGGGATCAACCGCCGGACGAAGACCTGCATTGAAGGACTGGGTCGTCAGGAAGATCTGTCCGTCAGTAATGGAAATAACATTGGTTGGTATAAACGCAGAAACGTCGCCGGCCTGTGTTTCAATTATCGGCAGAGCAGTCAGTGAACCGGTTTTTCCCTTAACCTTTCCGCCTGTCATTCTTTCCACATAATTCTCGTTCACTCTTGCTGCTCTTTCGAGAAGTCTTGAATGCAGATAGAAGACATCACCAGGATAAGCCTCACGTCCAGGCGGACGGCGAAGAAGAAGAGAAATCTGACGATATGCAACAGCATGCTTGGAAAGATCGTCATAAACAATCAGAGCATCCTCACCGTTATCACGGAAGAATTCACCCATGGCACATCCGGCATAAGGAGCCAGATACTGAAGAGAAGCAGACTCGGAAGCTGATGCAACGACAACAATTGTATTGGAAAGAGCTCCGTGCTCTTCAAGTTTTCTTACCACGTTGGCTATAGTCGAAGCCTTCTGACCGATGGCAACATATACGCACTTAACTCCGGCATCCTTCTGATTGATGATGGTATCAATCGCAAGAGCTGTTTTTCCGACCTGACGGTCACCTATAATCAGTTCTCTCTGTCCTCTTCCAATCGGAATCATGGAATCTACTGATTTGTAGCCTGTCTGTATAGGCTGAGATACTGACTGACGATCAATAACGCCGGGAGCAATAACTTCTACCGGTGCGAACTGTGTAGTTTCTACAGGACCCTTGCCGTCAATCGGCTGTCCCAGAGTATTGACAACTCTTCCAAGAAGTTCCCTGCCTACGGGAACCTGAAGAATCTTTCCGGTGCAGCTGACCTGCTGCCCTTCAGTAATATCATCACTCGGACCCATTACAATGGCACCGACATAATCGCGCTCCAGATTCAGAGCCAGACCGTATCTTCCTCCCGGAATCTGGATCATTTCACCGGACATAACATCTGTAAGACCGCTGATCCTCAGAATTCCGTCAGAAACAGAAACAATTGTTCCTACATTCTTTGCTTTCGATACTACATTAAACTGCTCAATTCTCTCTTTAATGAGACTAGCAATTTCCGTGGAATTTAATTGCATCTTTTTTATTTGCATATCTATTCCTTAAATTAAGACTTTAAAACTTCGGCAAGTTCATCGATGCGGCTGCGAATGCTGGCATCAATAACCTCTTTAGGAGTCTCAATTATGACTCCGCCCAAAATGTCAGGATCCAGGGTGTTAATAATTTCAACAGAACACTGGTATTTATCCTCGAGAAACTTTCGAATCTTTTCGCTTTCGCCGGAAGAAAGTTTCTCCACGGAACGAACGTTGGCCTGAAGCTTCTTTTCATCCTCATCCTTGAGCCTTTCAAATTCCTCAAGAATATCAGGGATCACAGCCAGTCTTCCGTTTTCCACGATCAGTTTAAGAAAATTCAATCCGTATTCGTCAACATAACCATCTGTAACGGCGGTCAGCATCTTTATCAGCGACTCATTTGAACCAGAAGACTGGATCATATCCATTATTTCAGGATTTGACACAATTTCCTTTAAAAAACCGATCATGGACAGCCAGTCTTCAACTGCATTGTGCTCCTTTGCAAACTCATATGCAGCTCTTGCATAAGGTCTGGCTACAGTCACATACTCTGACATTTTTACCTTCTCGTTATCAATCAGCGCTTGCTGCCCACTAAATCATTGATAATATCAGCAGTTGTAGAAGCATCAATATTCTTTTTGATAATCTTCTCCGCACCGCGCACCGCCAGTTCAGCAACTTCCTTTCTCAATTTTTCTCTTATGCGGTTG
This sequence comes from uncultured Aeromonadales bacterium, assembly GCA_902796095.1. Classification (GTDB taxonomy): domain Bacteria; phylum Pseudomonadota; class Gammaproteobacteria; order Enterobacterales; family Succinivibrionaceae; genus UBA2804. The sequence continues at coordinate 14,679 of CADBNP010000107.1, forward strand.
GCTTCAGCTTCAGCTTCTTCCTTTGCATGCTCGATAATCTTGATTCGTTCTTCATTTGCTGCACTTTTTGCATCATCAATAATCTTGGCCTGACGCTTATTAGCCTGCTCCATAATTTCAGCAACTTCCTTTTTAGTTGCCTTAATCTGCTCGGCAGCATTGTTGCGGGCAACCTCAAGACTTTTTCTTCCTCTTTCAGCAGCCTGCAGACCTTCATCAATATCTTTCTGTCGGTTCTCAATACTGGAAATAATAGGAGGCCAGATAAACCTTAAGCAAAGCCAGACAAATAAAATAAATTCTATTGTTTGTCCAACAAAAGTCCAATTTAATTCCATTTGATAATCTCTTTTAAAAACTTATGGACAGAGAAAATATTATGATGGGAATACACCTAACACAATAAGAATACCGAAAACCAGACTGATCATAGGAACAGCATCTGTAAGACCGGCTCCAAGGAAGAACTTGGACATCAGTGACTTGTCCAGATCTGGCTGACGGGCGTAACCCTCAATAAAACGACCTGAAAGGATACCAAGACCGATAGCGGCACCAAGAGCACCAAGTCCCATCATCAGACCTGCACCAATCATGTTTAAGCCAACAACATTGCTAACAGCTTCTGCAACTTCGTTCATTTAAAACTCCTTGAAAAGATAAATCTACCAAATTTTATGACTGCTCTTCTTCATCAGTTGAGGCCGCAGCCAGATAAACAACTGTAAGCATCATAAATATGAAAGCCTGTAAACAAATAATAAGTATATGGAAGATAGCCCATGGCACGCTTAAAACCGGCTGGAAAGCAAAAGTATAAGCTGTGTTAAAGAGGGCAATCATAATAAAAATCATTTCACCCGCAAACATATTTCCGAACAGACGAAGACCGAGAGACAAAGGCTTCGAAAGTAAAGAAATAGATTCAAGAACAAAATTAAAAGGAATGAAAACCGGATGGTTGAATGGATGGAGCGTCATTTCCTTAATGAAGCCCTTCAGACCCTTGCGTGTGAATGTAAACCAGAAGATCAGAACAAAGACACTCAGAGCCATTGACATGGTTATGTTGATATCCGCAGTAGGAAGGACTCTGAAATAAGGAACACCTATCATCTGGGCAAGCATAGGAACCCAGTCCACCGGGATAAGATCCATTGTGTTCATCAGAAGGATCCAAACAAAAGAAGTTATAGCGACAGGTGCTATTAGTCTGCTTCTTCTCGTATAGATGGATTTCACATTTCCGTCTACAAAAAGAACAACCATTTCTATAAAGGTCTGAAGTTTTCCGGGCTTGCCGGTTGTTGTAAACTTCTTTGCAACTCTGCTGAATATCAGAATAAACAGCATGCCGAGAACAAAGGAGACAAGAAGAGAATCCACATTAACCGTATAAGGATTCACAAGATGACTTTCTCCTTTCTTCACTGCATGAACAGCTTCACATTTGTTGAAAGTAAGAATGTCAGTCAGATAACATTTGGTTCCGTCCTGCTTCTGAGCATGTACAACCGAACCGTCACGAACATCAACCTGAAAGAAATTCAGATGATGACCAATGTACTGCTGAGCACTGCCTTCAGTACTGTGATTTTCAGTCTGAGTTTCAGTATTAGCCATATAAAAAAACCTGCCTAGCAACTAATAAGTTTTAAATTTAGCAGTGATAATCGCAATAAAACTGCTAATCAGCACCGTTGCAACAAAAGCCAAAGCCGCAAACTTCAGATTCAAACTGCTGTAACGATGAAGAAAAACAAAATAACTGACCGTCAGAACAACCTTGAGAACAAAACCGATTACGGTTCTGGCAACAAGTATCTGAGGTGTATCTCTGTCAAAAAATCTCAGACATGAAATGTAGTAGATGGTAAAAACAAGACAAAATCCAAGAATACCAGCAAACAGAGATATTAACTGCCATGCACCAAAGCACAACGATAATGTTAAACACAGCAAAACTGCTACCAAAACAGTATACAGTTCATTAAACAAGTATTGTTTGAGCATATGAATTCTGGACAGTTTACACCAGCTGAAAAACTTCTGCTTTGTTCTAAATCATATTTTAAGCATTTTTGATTTTATTTTCAAAGCGTCACGGTGTGTTTTTAAAACTGTTATTAAAAAAATTAATAATAAACAGAGAAAATATTAAGTTTTTAAACTATATACCCGAATTTTCTTTATTTAAAAAACTCATTAATTTCTCAAGCTCCTGATCATTTTTATAAGACATGATCAGTTTTCCTGTTCCATTGGTGCCTGGCTGTAACTGAACCTTGGCAACGCCGATCTTTTCCTTGATCCTGTTCTCCCATTCGATGAGATTCTGATCCTTTACGTACTTGCCTTTTTCCTGAACACCTTCTTCCTGCTGCTTTATGAGCTTGTTTACGTAAACTTCTGTTTCTCTTACGCTCATTCCCTTCCTGGATACAAACTCTGCAGCCTTAATCTGAAGATCTGGATCTGATATTGCGAGAAGTGCCCGGGCATGCCCCATATCCAGAGAGCCTCCGGTTACAAGAGCTTTAACAGGACTGGATAAAGAACTGAGGCGAAGCAGATTTGAAACCTGGGATCTTGATTTACCAATCATTTCACCGATCTGCTCATGCGTAATGGACAATTCCTGGGAAAGTCTCTGCAAAGCTTCAGATTCTTCTATCACATTGAGATTCTGACGCTGCATGTTTTCGATTATTGCAATAGCCATTGCACTTCGATCATCGGCATTCATCACAATTGCCGGTACACTTTCAAGTCCTACCTTGATAGCAGCCCGCCATCTTCTTTCTCCGGCAAGAATTTCAAATTTATCGCCTTCTGTTTTTCTGACAACTATCGGCTGAATAATACCCTGCTGCCTGATGGAGGAAGCCAGCTCTTCCAGAGATTCAGGATCCATAATGCGGCGTGGCTGATATTTACCTGCAACAATGGTTCCTATGGGAAGTCTGATCAGAGAATCATCCTTGATACTGTCGGAATTGATCAGTTTTACCTTTGTCTGTTCCTCATTTGGTGAAGGATCGGATAATCCTGCTCTAGACAGCATATTGTCCAGGCCCATACCTAATTTTCCAGCCATTTATAAAAATCTCCAGCGATTAAATCTGAGCTTTAGAAACTAAATTGTTGTGGTCTACAATTTTAAACATGTACGTTTACATAGTCATCAAAATCTGCCGTTAAAACCGGCATTCTTTGAACTTGCTTAAAACAAAAAAGATCCAACTCACATCGGATCTTAAAAAAAGAATTTTAAGGATTTAACTGGTGCTATGCACTGGCCTGCTGCTCTCTCTCCTTTTCCTCTCTTTTCAGTATTTCCCCGGCAAGTGCCAGATAGGCTTTTGATCCGAGAGATTTTTTATCATAGTAATATGCAGGCTTTCCAAAACTTGGAGCCTCGGCCAGTTTTACATTTCTCGGAATAACTGTTCTGTAGAGTTTGTCTCCGAAGTAGGTTCTCAACTGATTTGAAACCTCTGATCCCAGTTTGTTGCGGTTATCATACATAGTTCTCAGGATACCGTCTATCTTAAGTCTTGGATTAACTGCCTGAGAAAGCTTGCCAATAATTGCAATAAGATCTGTCAGACCTTCAAGGGCAAAGAATTCGCACTGCATCGGAACAATGACCGAGTCTGCCGCGCACATCCCGTTTACAGTCAGCAGACTGAGAGACGGAGGACAGTCAATGAAAATGTAGTCATAATCATTTTTTACCTGAGAAAGTGCGTTATTCAGGATCTGTTCTCTTGCTATTTCGTTTATGAGTGTAACCTCGCATGAAGCCACATCTCCATTTGACGGGAGAAGATCATATCCGCCGCTGGTGTTTTCTTTTTTAACAATAACATCCCGTATCGGCATTTTATCAGTAAGGACGTTCTGAATTGTATATGTGAGATCAAACTTGTCTACTCCGGATGCAGTAGTCGCGTTTCCCTGAGGATCAAGATCAACTAAAAGGACAGCCTTATTGACCGCTGCAATAGAAGCTGCCAGATTAACACAGGTAGTTGTTTTTCCTACACCGCCCTTCTGATTTGAAATTACTATTACCTTACCCACAATAACCACCTGAAGATAGAGGTTTAAAAAGAGTTTTAATCTGTTATCACTGTCCGTTTCTCAGGACAATACTGCATTTGTTAATTATATCACAATTTTTAGGGATGATTTTATTGATGTTTTCATGGCTTAAATATAACCAGGTGCCTTTCTGCTTCATTTCCGGGAACTGTCAGTGAATTCGCTGATATTATTCTGTCACCTATGCCTTGTATTTCTTCAGGTTTCAGATGTCCCTTCATGGCATAAAACAGAGTCTGATCGCCGGTGATATTGCTGCACAGTCCGGAAAAGTCTGTTAGGGAGGCAAAAGCTCTTGAAATAATGCCGTCAAATGATCTGTTTCTTATTTCTTCTACTCTGGAATTTATTATTTCCACATTACGAAGATTCAGTTCCATTACAGCCTGTCGCTGAAACACAGATCTTTTTACTCTGGAATCTATCAGAGTAAATTTTTTCGATTCAGAGATAATTGCAAGCGGTATTCCAGGCAGACCTGGACCGGAACCCACATCTGCAAAAGTAGTTCCTCTGAGATAGCTGTTTATAATCAGACTGTCCATAATATGTCTGGAAATCATTTCCCTGGGCTCTCTTACTGAAGTAAGATTGTATGCTCTGTTCCATTTACTCAGGAGGTTTACATATCCGACGAGTTTATCTATCTGCTCTGAACTGACGTAAATTTCAGTTTTTGACAGAAGATCTAGCAGAAGTTCCTTCATTATGCTCTTTTCCCCAGTATTCCCTTTTTCTTCAGATAAACCAGCAGCATTGATATGGCTGCCGGTGTTATGCCGGAGATTCTAATGGCTTTGCCTATGGTTTCCGGTTTATGAAGATTCAGTTTGGCAACAACTTCGTTTGACAGACCAGGAACCTCCCTATAGTCCAGATTTTCAGGAAGGATTGTATTTTCGTTTTTCCTGTTTCTTTCTATGTCCTCCAGTTCATGTCTGATGTAGCCGGCATATTTTATCTGATCTTCAATCTGTCTTTTTGACTGCGGATGTATTTCGCTGTCGTCAAACTCAAGTATTTCGTTAAGCAGATGGTAGTTCATCTCAGGTCGGCAGAGTATTTCGCTCAGACTGTTGGCTTTGGTTAAAGGACTGTTGAGATGTTTGTTCAGCTTTTCGCTGTCTTCTGAACCCGGACCAATGTGAGTGTTCTGAAGTCTCTGCTTCTCTTTTGCTATCTGCTCCTGTTTCATGCAGAAGAATTTCCATCTTTCTTCAGAAATCATGTTGAATTCCCTTGCCTTCGGAGTAAGTCTTTCATCCGCATTGTCTTCTCTCAGAATGAGTCTGTATTCAGCTCTTGAAGTAAACATGCGGTAAGGCTCTTTTGTTCCGAGGGTTGTAAGATCGTCCATCAGAACTCCGGCGTATGCCTCGTTTCTTTTTGGACACCAACCTTCTTTGTTTTGAACTCTCAGTGCCGCGTTGATTCCTGCAAGAAGTCCCTGAGCTGCCGCTTCCTCGTAGCCTGTTGTTCCGTTGATCTGTCCTGCAAAAAACAGATTGTTTATACATCTGTTTTCCATATTGGATTTCAGTTCAGTAGGATCAAAGAAGTCGTATTCGATTGCGTATGCCGGTTTCATTATTACGGCATTTTCCAGACCTTTCATGGAATGAATGAAATTCAGCTGAACATCGTAAGGAAGCGATGTGGAAATTCCGTTCGGGTAGAATTCATAGGTGTTTGAGCCTTCCGGTTCAAGATATATCTGATGAGATGTCTTGTCGGGGTAACGCATTATTTTGTCTTCAATTGAAGGACAGTATCTCGGACCTATGCTGTGAATGACTCCGGAGTAAAGAGGACTTCTGTCCAGATTACTTCTGATGATGTCATGGGTTTTTTCGTTTGTTGCAGTTATGTAGCATGGAAGCTGTGCCGGATGATCCTCTGCTTTTCCCATGAAACTGAAAACGGGAATCGGGTTATCAGAGTACTGCTTCTCCAGAATGGAAAAGTTTATTGATCTCTTGTCCAGTCTTGCCGGTGTTCCGGTTTTGAGTCTTCCCATTTTCAGACCAAGATCTCTGAGTCTGTCTGAAAGTCTGACAGATGCAGGATCACCGGCTCTGCCTCCTGAATAATGGTTAAGACCGATATGGATGATACCGTTAAGAAAGGTTCCTGAGCAGAGAACTACCGCCTTTGCCCTGAATTTTATTTCAGCCTGGGTAACAACTCCGGTGACAGTGTTGTTTTCCACTGTCAGATCAGTTGCAGCCTGCTGAAAGATCTGAAGATTCGGGTATCCTTCCAGCATCATCTGAACCACCTGTCTGTAGAGACGTTTGTCAGCCTGAGCTCTTGTTGCCCTTACTGCCGGTCCTTTTGACGAATTTAAAGTTCTGAACTGTATGCCGGCATGATCTATAGCCTCGGCGATTATTCCGCCCATGGCGTCAATTTCTCTTACCAGATGACCCTTTCCTATTCCTCCGATGGCTGGATTGCATGACATCTGTCCTATTGAATCTATGTTGTGTGTGAGAAGGAGAGTTTTCATTCCCATTCTGGCTGAAGCTGCTGCTGCTTCTATGCCTGCATGTCCTGCACCGATTACTATAATGTCAAAGCTGTCGTTGTAACGCATGATTTTCTGTAACGCCTCACGGTGAACGCCGTTTCTCTTTCTTATTTCTTTTATTGATTAATTAGTTTGTTGTTGTTTCTATTAGGAACGAAAGATCTGTTTATAGATCTGATCAGATCTGATTACATAAAGATCTGATCAGATCAGCAAACCTGTTAATACCTGCTGATCTGATCATAGAGCAAAGTGTTAATAAAAAATGTGTTTTTCTGGTTTTCGAAAAGTATTATCAGTCTTTTTACATGGTATTTCAGGATTTATAACCTGTTATCCAGATCTGAATGTTAACAGTTACTCTGATCAGCCGATACATATATAAAGAACCACAGATCTGAGCAGATCTGTGGTTCTGTTTATGTACTGTTTAATTTTTACTTGATTCTCTTCTTGAAATCGTTTGTTCTGGTATCAATTTCGATTTTATCACCAGTTTCGACGAAATCTGCAACAGTTATTTCATAACCTGTGCCGGCCAGTCTTGCAGGTTTGGTTACTCTGCCGGAGGTGTCACCGCGAACTGAAGGCTCAGTGTATTCAACTGTGCGGACAATGGTTATAGGAAGTTCAACAGAAATTGCACGTCCGTTATAGAAGGTTACTGTGCAGACGTCTTCCATTCCGTCAACAATGTAATTAACAGCATCACCGAGATTTTCCTTCTCTACCTCATACTGGTTGTAATCTGTATCCATGAATACATACATAGGATCACTGTAGTATGAATAGGTGCATTCCTTCTTCTCAAGGATAATGTCTTCAATCTTGTCATCAGCCTTGAATACCATTTCTGTTCCGGTACCTGTCAGAAGATTCTTCAACTTCATTTTGCATACTGCTGCATTGCGACCTGATTTGTTGAATTCGCTTTTCTGAACAATCATAGGATCCTTGCCGACCATTATTACATTTCCGGCACGAACTTCTTGTGCGATTTTCATATAAATGTTCTCTTTATTAATTATGTAACAGACTAAAATTCTGCTGATTTGCAGAATTTACAAACTGGATCTGGTGTCAACCATCTCGGCAATTATACGATTTTTAATGTTTTTCGGCAAATTTGATGATGTTATCTGTCAATGATCCCATTCTTATCAATGAGTTACGCCACTCCTTTATATGTTGATCAATTGTTGATAACCCTGAAATGATCTGTTGAAAATGCTGTTGAAGATTTGTTAAATCTTCATTGTTGAATTCCCTTGAAAATTCGCAGTACGCCATTTTTAATTCATCTGGATATCGTGAAGTGTATTTATCAGTGAATGCGTCAAGTTTTACCAGATGGTACTGTTCATCCTGCGGATAAATATTCCAGATAAATGGTTTTGATGCCATCTGTGCTCTTATGAAAGAATCCTCTCCGCGGACAAAATTCATGTCGCATCGTCGGAGAATCTCGTCATAATCATCCTGGGATACCATGGGGATAACGGCAACTGTTGAACCGGAAGTGCTTTCAAAGAGTTTAATTTCACTGTTGCCGTTTTTATCATCAATCGGTTTCAGACAGTCTGAACTGTTACTCAGCATATAATCAAGCAGCAGACCTTCCGGCATTATGAAGACCGGATCGATGCTGTTTCCGAAATTATACCTGCAGATGATATCCGCCATTACGTTGTTTGCATATGTGAATACACTGAATATCAGCAGATTCTTTTTTTCGCGTTTTTTCAGTCTGTTAACGCAGTCAAACAGCATATCGGTAAAGTCTGAATGACTGTATTGTTCTGTTATCTGGAAGTGTTCAAAGTTGACTCCTCCGGTTTTTTCCGTGAAACCGGGAAAGAAGAAATATTTGCGTCTGCCCCGATCCAGTGACATCAGTCCGTGACAGTCTTCAATCCAGTCCTCTGCTGTCAGGTATTCCACATTTATCCACAGGCAGTTGTCATTCATCTGCGAAACATATCTGTCGGGAATATGACAGGCGAACATTTCAACGACTGCTTCTGTTTCACCGACATTACCAAAGTCTGTATTATCACTCCATTTTATTACGGTGACTGATTCGCCAAATTCCTGTCTGTCAATATCAGGTTTGATTACTGATTCAAACCTGTTTAAAACATCTGTTCTGTCGAGAAACAGTCTTATCTTTTTTCCCTGCAGGCTGAGTTCCTTAACAAATCTCCATGTAACACCGATATCTCCGAAATTGTCTACAACAGTGCAGAATATATCCCACTTCAGTTTTTCTGTCACAATGCACCTCCTTAAAAATCTGATTATGTTGAATTTTTGTTAATAGTTTCTGTAAACACAGATTATATATGGTTTTTTGCTTAACTTCTTCTGTTAAAAATATGTGTGAGCCATGTTTTGTACTTCTTTATAAACTCTTTTTTTTGATAA
>CADBNP010000108.1 GCA_902796095.1 uncultured Aeromonadales bacterium
GTTACATGAAAAGTTCCGGTGTTTCCGGCAAATGCTGACAACAGTTATAATCTCTGCTGCGTGTTTCAAAGCCTATTACAGATCATGAGCGAACAGTATTTTTATGTTTTATACAGGGCAAAACTGTCTTTTACCTTTCTGAACAGCAGCTGTGAACTGCCTGACTATACCGAATTCGAGCAGTCACTGCCGGCACTCTGCGTACTCTCAGGTCATCTTGAACCTCTTGATCGCTCATCGGTCAAGGCGCTGCACAAATACGGCAGGGAATTTGCCCGCTTTGCCGACAAGCAGACCGAAATGACTGCCAGGATGAACGAAATAATCTCATACATCATGGAAAGAGAGACAGAGGATCTTAATTATTCAACCACCATGATCAGCGGTTCCGGTTTCAGATTCAACCTTCCCTCAGGACAGATTCTGAACCAGAGCTCCGTGATGAAGTTCCGCATTGCCCTGCCGGAATTCGGACTGTTCATCAGCGGCTTTGCCGAGCTTAAGGAATATCACCAGGATCCTGCGTCACCCGGAATCAACTGTGTCACGGCTGAATACATCATGATCCGAAACAGCGACCGGGAAGCGATAATCAGAGCGGTAACCCTGATCCAGCAGAAAGAACTGAGACTCAGAGCAGAAAAGAAAGCGGAGCTGAATAATGATATCTAATGAACTTCTGAACATCACCGGCAACCGAATCGAAATATTCAACGCCGCCGGATCATGCTGCCCGCTGTTTATAAGCGAGCTTTTTAAGACAGGCGGAAGAAATATCCTTGTTATCACTGATTCAACCCAGAAGGCCATACAGCTGACCGAAACACTGGCCTGCCTCAATCCCGGTGACAATCTGCTCAAATATCCTGACTATGAGACTCTGCCCTATGATATTTTCTCTCCCCAGCAGGATCTCATATCAGATCGCCTCGAGGCTCTCTACTGTCTTAAATCCGGACTCAGATGCATTGCAGTAACCCCGATCAGCGCAGCTCTTACAAGAATATCACCTCCTGAATATGTTATGGCAAACGCTCTGGTGCTGAAAAAAGGGCAGCGGATGAACATGACGGAGCTGGTCAAACTGCTTACAGAAAACTGCTACAGCAGGGTTTCCCAGGTATATGAATCCGGCGAGTTTGCAGTAAGAGGATCTCTTATCGATCTGTATCCTTCCGGAATGGAGGATCCGTACCGCATTGATTTTTTTGATGACGAAATCGATTCCATAAGACTTTTCGATACGGAAACCCAGCGAACAAGAGAGCTTGTTGATCAGATAAGGCTTCTTCCGGCCAGAGAGTTCCCCATCCAGCCGCAGGACATTGAAAGGTTCCGGCGCCGGTACCGTGAAAAATTCGGGACAAATCTTGATCCGGACAGTATTTATCAGCAGGTTTCCGGCGGTCATATACCGTCAGGCATAGAATACTACATACCTCTGTTTTTCGAGCAGACGGTCTCGCTCCTTGACTACCTGAAAAACGATACCATCGTGATCCTGCTTCCAGATGCGGTAAAAAAAGCGGATGAATTTCTGGAGCAGGTTCAGCAGAGATTCCTGTCCTCATCACAGGCCGGCGGAGATCCGGAGCTGAGACCGCGGCTCGAACCTGCTGACATATTTCACAGGACAGATGAATTTCTGCATCTGCTGAAGGATCACACCCAAATCATTCTCAAAGCTGAAGACAGCACCAGTCCGAAAGCCAGGAGATTCAGCGTAAAAAATCTGCCGGAAATCAGCATAAACACCAGAACCGCTGAAATGAAGGGTCTTTCGGACTTCATATCATCGTCACCGGAGGATCACAGATTCCTGTTTTCGGTCTACTCACCGGGACGTCTTGATACTCTGAACGGACTTCTTGAAAAAATCGGGATCAGGCCGAAGAAATTTGAAACCATAGGAGAGTTCGAGTCCTCCCCAGAAAAATTCGGCTCCATAGTAAGTCCGCTGGACGAAGGTCTTGTTTTTGACAGTGCCGGGATCAGTCTCATTTCTGAAACTGAAATATTCGGCAACAGTTACGTAAGTTCAAGAAGAAACAATAAAAACGTGCAGGCCGATGCCATTATCCGCAATCTTGCAGAACTCAAAATCGGAGACAAGATTGTCCACTACAAATACGGTATCGGCTGCTATCAGGGTCTTGAAATACGGGAGATAAACGGTGTAAACAAGGAATTTTTCTGTCTGGAGTATGCTGACAATGCAAAGCTCTATGTTGAAATAACCGAACTTCATCTCATATCCCGCTATACCGGCGGATCGAATCCGAAGCTCAGCACTCTCGGATCCGATTCCTGGGAGAAAAACCGCAAAAAGACCCAGGAGAAGGTAAAGGATGTGGCGGTCCAGCTTCTCGACGTATATTCAAAGCGTGCCATCAAAACCGGATTTGCATTCAAATTCAACCGCAGGGCCTACAATGAGTTCATAACCGGTTTTCCATATGAGGAAACAGAAGATCAGAAGAGAGCGATAGAATCCGTAATCGCTGACATGACCGCTGCCAAAACCATGGATCGTCTCATATGCGGTGATGTGGGTTTCGGCAAAACCGAGGTGGCGATACGTGCAGCCTACATAGCTGTCAGCAACGGCAAGCAGGTGGCCGTCCTTGTGCCGACAGTTCTTCTGGCGGATCAGCACTACGAAAGCTTTAAGAACCGGTTTGCAAATGAGGCTGTCAACATAGAGGTTCTGAGCCGTTTCAAGACTTCTTCTCAGCAGAAAAAAATTCTTGAAAGCATTGCCGAAGGCAGTGTTGACATAATCATCGGCACCCACACGCTTCTTTCCCAGAAGGTGGAATTCAAAGATCTGGGACTGCTAATCGTGGACGAAGAGCACCGTTTCGGCGTAAGACAGAAGGAAAAAATCAAGGCTCTCAGATCTGAGGTGGACATTCTGACACTCACCGCCACTCCGATACCCCGCACTCTCAACATGGCCTTCTCCGGTCTCAGAGATCTGTCTCTGATTACGACCCCGCCGGCCAAAAGACTTTCCATCAAGACTTTTCTCAATCAGAATGACAATACACTCATAAGAGAGGCTGTGCTCAGAGAACTCAAGCGCGGCGGTCAGGTATACTATCTGCACAACGAAACTCACACCATAGAAAAACGTGCCGAGGATCTGGCAAATCTTATTCCTGAAGCAAAAATCGAGGTTGCTCACGGACAGATGAAGGAACGGGATCTGGCTTCCATTATGAACAGGTTCTACCACCACAAGTTCAATGTCCTGGTATGCACCACCATTATTGAAACCGGTCTGGATATTCCTGCAGCCAACACGATTATCATAGAACGGGCCGATAAATTCGGTCTGGCCCAGCTCCACCAGATAAGGGGACGCGTAGGAAGATCCAGCCAGCAGGCTTATGCATATCTTCTCACACCGCCGCAGAAGCTGATCACAAAGGATGCGCTTAAGCGTCTCGATGCCATTTCCAAAAATGATGATCTCGGCGTAGGATTCACCCTGGCAAATCATGATCTGGAAATAAGAGGTGCAGGAGAGCTGCTGGGAGATGAGCAGAGCGGTCAGATCGCCACCGTCGGTTTCTCCCTGTATATGGAAATGCTGGGCAATGCCATAAAGGCTCTGAAGGAGGGGGAGGAACTCTCCCTGGTGGATCTCTCAAGACGCAACACAGAAATCAATCTCAATATTGCAGCTGTCATTCCAAAGGAATACATAGGTGACATAAGTACACGACTTTCCTTCTACAAACGTCTGTCCTCCTCTGAAACACATGAGGCACTGACTGATATCAGAGAGGAAATTATAGATCGCTACGGTCCTCTTCCCCAGGAACTGAAAAATCTCTTTGAAGTAAACAAAATCAGAATTGATGCCACTGCTATGGGCATAACCTGCATTACCGTGTCAAAGGTTACCAGTTTCATCCGGTTCGGCAAAAACAACAGGGTTTCTCCTGAAAAAATAGTCAGTCTGTTCCAGCGATATCCAAATGATTTCAGGATGGCTGAAGGTGACAAAATCAAGTTGCAGAGAAAAATCGAGCAGGAGGAAACTCTGAAATACATCAGAGATCTGCTGGATCTGCTCATGTGACACTCCCCGTGTCTGAAGACGGGGATTTCTGCTGTCTGCCGAAGTTATCGGGTGACCAGTCCATTTCCGGCAGGTCACAGTGCAAGGTATGGTGATGCCGTCACCCGTCCTGAGCCAGTGCATACAGCAGCTCAGGCAGTATGTCTGGTATTGCCGTCTGTCAAGGTCTTCCCTGTTTGTCCCGAAAACTGCTCACGAAAATTTCTTTTTATCGCTTGTGTTAGCTCCAGGAAAGTGTCACGGATAAAAAATCAGTGCTGTGCTAAAATGAGAGTGTCATTGAAGTTTCGGAGCAGTTAAGTGTTATGGGCAATATTCTGAATCCCGGTAACGACAACAGTTTTATAAAACTGGTTAAAGCAAAAGATACCAGAGTGTTTGTCGATAAAACAGATTTTATAGAAAAAACCAATGCGCTCTTTAATACAGATGGAAATCTGCTTGCCGTTACCCGTCCCCGCAGATTTGGAAAAACCGTAACCGCTCATATGCTTTCCGCTTATTACTCCAAAGGGTATGCCGGACAAAAGATTTTTGACGATTTGAAAATTTCATATAAGGACTGTTTCTCAGAACACCTGAACAGGTATGATGTTATTTACATTGATATGAACTCTATCGATGGCCGCTACAAAAATTATCTGAAAAAGACAAAAAGGGTTCAGGGGGTTGAAAGTCTGGTTGATTACCTTGAATATTCGATAATCAGGGAACTCAGAGGACAAAAAAATTTTGCTGAGTGTTTTGAAAATAACGACATAGAAAATACCGGACTTCTTGAGGCATTATCTGCTTTGCAGACAGACTTAAACGCACAGTTCATATTCATTATGGATGAATGGGATTTGGTATACAGAGAGTATCCTCACGATGAACCGCTGCAGAAATCTTTCATTAATTTGCTGAAAGATTTATTTAAATCTGATGATGGGTATGCCTGTTTTGCTTTGGTTTACCTTACCGGGATTCTCCCAATCAAGAAATACAACTCTCAATCAGCTTTAAACGGATTTGATGAATACAACATGCTTTCACCCGGAGATTTTGCCGGCTACTTCGGTTTTACCGAGGACGAAGTTGCTGAAATTGTAAAATCTCCCAAGTGCCAAATATCACTTCAGGAATTAAAGGAATGGTATGAAGGGTATAAAATCAGGGGTACTGACATATACAACCCTAACTCCGTTACTAAAGCTGTAAGCAGGAATGAATGCATAAGCTACTGGAGCGGAACATCATCAAATGAAGAAGTTGTGCGTCTGATCAATATGAACTTTGACGGGATTAAAGAA
>CADBNP010000109.1 GCA_902796095.1 uncultured Aeromonadales bacterium
TATGGTGTGCTTTTTTCGTAACTGAAGTTCTGGAGGATCACTCAAATCATATACTTCACCATCAATTCTAGCCCGGATAAAGCCTTCCGATGCCAGAGACTGAAGAAGTTTCTTGTACTCACCCTTGCGTTCGTTTACCACGGGAGCAAGGATCATGAGTTTGGTATCCTCAGGCAGGCTCATAACCTGATCCACCATCTGGGATATCGTCTGGGCATTCAGCGATTTTTTATGCACCGGACATCTAGCCTCTCCGGTTCTCGAAAAGAGAAGACGCAGATAGTCATAAATCTCTGTTACCGTACCGACAGTGGAACGGGGATTGTTTGATGCCGACTTCTGCTGAATTGAAATAGCCGGCGACAGACCTTCTATCGAATCAACATCAGGTTTCTCCATTTTTGCAAGAAACTGTCTGGCATATGGCGACAGTGATTCCACATACCGACGCTGACCTTCGGCATACAGAGTGTCAAAGGCCAGGGACGACTTGCCGGAACCTGACAAACCTGTTATTACAACAAATTTATCTCTTGGTATTGTTACATTGATATTTTTAAGATTGTGAGTTCTGGCACCACGTACTTCAATATTTTCCATAAAAATCAGCTTATAAAAAAAACATACTCTCAAAGACTGAAAAAACAGACTTTGAGAGCACCATATTTATTCCAGAAAACGAAAATTAAAGATCCAGGCGTTTCCCGTTCACTGACAGTATACCTTTTCTGTACTCAATATGATATTCCAGAGTCTCTGCTTCAGGATCTCTTGCATAACTCTTCAGAAGATCGGCATATTTTTCAAGCTGATATTCAGGCATTGAAAAAAGCGCACTGTCAACATGGTACATGCCATTAAGCAGAATGGAACTGATGAATACCAACGGATTGGACAAATCATCACTTACAGCGGCATCCAGATAAAACCTGTTTTTAAGATCAACCTTCGCTCCGTTTAAGACAGAGTTCAGATTGGCCTCGATAGAAGTGCTTTTTCCGAAAATACTGAGAGACAGCTTCATCTGTTCCCTCGGATCCAATGTACTGAGACACTTCTGCATCTTTCCGGAAAGATCTTCAATATCCTTGCATTCACATTTCTTTGCCAGTGCAGTGAAATCAAAATCATTAAATCCGATTTTCAGTTTAGAATCCTTGATATCAAGGTGACGTTCCTCCTCATTGCTGTCAAGCTTTAAACTGTCAACCGAGATGTCCATTCCGAAATTCAGAATAAATTTTGATAATCCGCTGCCGCCACCAAAATTTCCAAGGGACTTAACATTACCCATTTCAACGCTGGTATTGCCGAATTTTGAAAAATACTCCTTCACTTCAAAATTGGCATGATAGGCATTGCCGGAAGACGGGCCGGAATCAGATTTCAAGCCGACAAGTTTGAAAATCGGACTGTTGTTCTTATCGCTGATAATAAACTCAGGAAAATCAACAGAACTCTTTGGAACCCTAGGATTCTTGGATAAATCTACAGTAAGAAACTCGGCACTGCCCTGCTTCCAGCTTATATCCACCTCGTCGAGATCAATGCTTCCATCCTTGATATTGATATTTGTTTCCAGTTTATCGGAAAAAGTACTGTATTTCATCCGGAAACCGTTAAACATGGCCTTTAGCGTTCCTGCATTTCTGCCGGCAATATTGTATTTCTGATAAAAGGCATCATCCAGATCGAATGTGCTTTCCACAGTACCGATACCGTAACTGTTTATAACCTTGAGAGGAAGAGCCGAACCGTTACCGTCAACGAAGGATATCTCATAGGAAGTGACATCACTGAACAGACCTGTGCTTTCTGTACCTGTAGTTCTTATATCAACAGGGTGTCCGACAGCTCTGAACATATCTTCAATCTGGTAGCCGGTAGTTCTCATTTTGCTGTGGGCAGTACTTTTCGTATACATCACACCCCCAAAGCACGCACCAACAGCAAGAATTCCGGCTGCTCCCAAACCTACTAAAAGCTTTGTATTCATTTCAAATAACCCTTTTTAAAAAAGACTGATTAAACAATCAGTCAAAAGACAGCATAGTCAGACAAGGATAAAATGCTGCACACATGATGAGATCATAAAAAATGATGTGTCAATTTTCAAACAATATTTATCCTAATATCAAACATTCTCATACCAGCTGCACCTAAGTATTTGAAATAATTTGAAACAGAACCGGAAGTTAAAATCAGGCAGAAAAGCACATGATACGTATTTAAGCACAAGTCTGATAATTTGATATTCAGAAGACATAAAAGGCTATGTTCAAGAAAAGTGTTGATCTTATCTTAAACTGCTAAGGAGTAATCATAACCCGCAGGCTTTGACTTGAAAGTCAA
>CADBNP010000110.1 GCA_902796095.1 uncultured Aeromonadales bacterium
ACAGTCCGTGCGGCAATAATCTGGAATTAAGGTATATGATTTATGAGAAAATACGCATGGCTGAAGGATCCTCATGTAACGGCAGATGGCATGAAAGTCTGGAAAATAATGCTCTGTACGGCTGATCATGGCTGCTATCTTTTCCTGTACTCAGATCCTGATGCTGTCATGAGTTCGTCGGATCTCTGGTATGAATCTCCTGAGGAAGTGTATGAATGCTGGGATGAATTTGTTGATGAAAAGCGATGGATGGAACTTGAAGATCCTCTGCCTTACTGTCAGCATGATGCCTTTGTTCCTGTCAGGGTGAAGGGCCGCAATATCGGAAAGCCGGAGTGGGGAAAGTTTGAAGTTCTGAGAGACGGCTCCTGGATCGAATATAAACCGCAGTGAGATGTAACGTATTTTCTGCCGGTAACCGGATCTGCCGTTTTGATGAGTTTTCCCGCATGTTTCAGATTCAGGTCTGAACTTCTGACGACTGTGTCTCCCGCTCCTCCCCTGTTTTCAGAGATGAGACGCAGTCTTCGGAAAATTCAGGTGAACATGAATCCTGTTCTATTCCAGTTTTGAAGGAACGGCAATATTATCAAGCTGATCAAACTCTCTGCAGTGTGACAGTTCATTAAGGAAATCTGCAGCTTTTTCTGTCGGAATTCCAAGATCTGCTCTTATGCGATCAAACAGCATCTCCTGCAGGTTTTCCGTTACGGTTTCAAGAATGTCAGCATCCTTTGGAATGTACTTAGCATAGTCATTTATTCCGTAGAACTTTCTGAGCGCCATGGCATAGGTTCCAATGAAAACAGGATCACTGTCTTCCTGCTTCTCTACCTCCTTTATCACCTGGAGCATGGCATCAAGGTGCAGAAGGTAAGCTGCCTTTCCAAGATATTTTTCCGCAAGTTCAATATTCTGTTCTCTTTCCTTTCCTTCAAGATATATGTTTCCAAGTCTGAAGCATGCCTCGTCATCATCGCTTTCTGCGGATTTGGTCAGCCAGTAAATGTATTCATCGAAGGTCTTTATGTATTTTTTTGCGTCGTCTTTCTCCATAAAGGAGCGGTAGAGCAGTGAGCATGCAGGTATGATTCCTTTTTCCGCGGCATTTTTTATCATTTTAAGACTGCTGCTGATATCCTGTCTTACTCCGTGACCGTTGAGACAGCAGAAACCCAGACCAACTTCGGCCACCGTGTTTCCCGGATCGCTTTTCAGTGCCTTGCGGTAGTTTTTTACCGCTTCTTCATAATTCTGATCAGTACCCCATCCCTCATGGTAGCAGGTTCCGAGATCTGCCATTGCGGCGGCATGCTTTACAGTCGGGTAGGTGGCCACATTTCTCAGCAGACTGAAAACCCTTCGCGTGTCTGCTCTTGAGGGACTGAAATTTTTCATCAGAATGTTTGCCAGATCATACCCGGCTTCCAGAATGCCGTGTCTGTAAGCTTCATCAAGATAGATGGACGCTTTGCGGTAGTTGAATTCATCACGGTAGTGGCATCCTATGATGTATTCCGAAAGTCCGTTGTGATTTTCCGCCCCCTTCTTCAGAATACCGAAAGCCAGTTCCACATTCTGCTCAATTCCTGCAACTCCTCTCATGTAATAGGTGGACAGTATGCCGCAGACGTTGTAGAACCCTTTGTTGTATGCTCTGACAAGATACGGATATGCGGCTGCAAGCTCCACATTTGCATAAAGACTTGAACCGATATGTTCATCGCTGCTGATGGAGGGATCTATTTCGGATGCTCTGATCATCAACTCCAGAGCCCTGTCACGGTTGTTTTCAACACCGTGGCCGGTAAAATACAGTTTGCCAAGTTCCAGCATTGCCTGCGGATGATTGTGAGATACGGCCTTCGCCAGATATCTGGCGCATACCTCGTAGTCGAAGTCCTTGTTGTTGGCAAACGGTGCAATGGTCATGGCATATTTGTATTCAGCTTCCGGATATCCGGACACCGCCGATTTTTTCAGCCAGTCAGCGGCCTTCTGGTGATCAACAGCCGTGCCGTCCCCCCGATCATAGAGCAGTGAAAGCAGATACTCAGCCTCAGGATTTTCTTCCCCGGCAAGCTGCTGCAGCTGACTGAAAGCCTTGGTGTAATGTCCTCGATTCAGCAGAAGTCTGCAGTTTTCTATGGACGGCTTTTTTTCTGAAGCTATGTCTGCAGACGGACCGGCTGATTTTACCGGTTTGACAGTATGTTTTGACTGTTTCTTTTTCATAAAAAATCCGCCCCCCTAGTAATGCATCTTGCTGCTGGCACTGGACATGGTTTCATTGATTATGGTATTTCTTATCTCATTTTTTTCGTTTTCAGTCAGCTCTGATTCGATTGACTGAAGAAGATCTGTATGCTGCGGATTCTTGATTTTGCTGCTGATGGAATATGCGTAGTAGTAGGCAATATGATCATCCTTCTCCAGCAGCTTTCCTTCGTGATAGAGTCTTGCAAGAGATAATTTGGATTCGGCATGACCGCGCCTTGCCGCCGCCGTATAGTTGAATCTCACCCGATCTTTGTCCGGTTCGCCGAATACTCCGTCCTCCTCCAGTTTTCCCAGCTTATAGTAGGACTCCGTGTCTTCGAACTGCTCGGCCAGGGTGCGCAGCCAGCTTTTTGCTTTTTCACTGCTGCTTATGCTTTCGTCTCCGGACAGATATATTTCCACAAGTCCCTTCATTGCGGGAATGCTGTTTTCCCCGGCAGCTTTCAGGTACCACTGCTCGGCCTGTTTCAAATCCTGCATTATATGATTCTCATCACCTCTGAAATAAAGATCACCCATGATCTTTGCAGCATTTGATGAACCCTCGATGATGGCTCTGTTCAGGTATTCCATTGCTTTTGTTCTGTCTGCTCTTACGCCGCGGCCTTCGGAATAGATCTGGTAGAGTATGCAGTTGCATTCGGCATCTGAGTGACTTGCTCCCTTTTCTGCTATCTCTCTTGCTTTCAGGTAGTCCCTTCCTGATACGCTGCCGTCGATCAGAAATGAAGCCATTTTGGCATAGGCTGGAAGGTAGTTCAGCTCGTAGGCCATATGATACCAGTTGTATGCGCGCTCTCTGTTTTCTATTGTGCCTATGGCATTCTCGTACATTACACCGAGTTCATACTGTGCAGGGGCATAGTTCAGGGCTGCAGCCTCGTTCATAAGATGAAATGCCTTTCTTGAATCCTGTGTTACTCCCCTTCCTGAGGAATACATCATGGACAGTTCGTAAATTGCTTCCCTGCTCTGATGTCTGGCTGCCTGGGACATGTAGTAGAGGGCCTTTGAGTAATCTACCTCTGTGCCGATGCCGTTCAGACAGCACAGAGCCAGTTTAACCTCGGCCATGGTGTTCTCGTCGTTTCGTTCATTTTTTTCCACAATCTTCTGAAAGCACCTGAACGCCTTTTCTGAATCGCAGTCAAGAAGTCTTCCGCTGGCATAGCACTCTGCGATGTAGAGCAGCGCTTTCGAGTGACCGTGCTCTGCGGCCCTCAGATAATAATCGATGGCCGACGTTGGATCTGCTGTTCCGTTAAACCCTTTTTCCAGCCACTGCGCCATCCGGAAGCATGATTCTGTATCATGCTTGGCTGCTTCCGAGAGGTAGTACTCCGCCTTGTCCAGATCAAGCTCTCCGGCCAGTCCGAACTGGTACATTTCTGTCAGAGCCAGCATGATCCTGATGTCGCCTGTATTCAGAAATTTCCTGCAGCCTTCCAGAGCTTCTCTGTAGTTGCCCATCTCAAAAAGCATCATGGTATTTTCTATTGAGTCGGTGCTTATTGCAGATCGTGTCTGACTGATTACAAATTTAGAGACTGTCTTCTTCATTATCGGCTCCATGCAGAAACGGGAGTTTACATGATAGATTATCTTTCAGACAAAGTATTTGAATTCTATCTAAATGTTTGATCCCTGCAGACTGAAATTGAAAAATTGTGAGGCAGACGACCGGAAATAATATCTAAGTTGCTGTAAAAGCAGGCTGTGGTGAAATGTAAATTTTGAGTTATATCGCAAACTGTTATAAGCTGCCTTGAATTTTTCATCTGCGGAATAATAAGATTCCTACATTCTGTCCTTGTTCAAATCGTGATGTCCAGACAGGTGCACCGGTCTTGTTTATCTGATCGAAACATCTGATTGCTGAACCCCGGGTCCGGCTTATCCGCCGGTCTGAAGATCACATCAGGAGAATGATGAATGAGTACTTTCGTGTCTGCTGACGGGGAGGACGGAGATGAATTTGTGAATTTCCCGTGATGGAGAATTACCAATGAAGCTTGCAACCGCACTTTCCGAGAGATCGGATCTGCAGAAGAAAATATCAGAACTGAGTCGAAGACTAGACAATAATGCCAGGGTGCAGGAGGGCGAAAAACCTGCCGAGGATCCTGCGGAACTCATGAAGGAACTTGATGAATCACTGATTCGTCTTGAGGATCTGATTGTAAGGATCAACAAAACCAATAACGTCGCAAAGTCCGGTGATTTCACACTTACCGATCTGCTGGCAAAACGGGACTGTCTCAAGGAACGGATTAAAATCATGCGCAGTTTTCTGGATGAAGCCAGTGAGAAGGTTTCACGGTATTCAAAAACTGAAATCAGGGTTCACAGTACAGTGTCTGTTTCTGAACTTCAGAAACAGGTTGATTCCTGTTCAAAGGAACTGAGAAAAGTTGACGAGCAGATCCAGGAACTGAACTGGATGACGGAACTTCAGTAAAATAATGATGGTAGTCTGATCGGGTGGGTATGATCTCCCGCGGTTGAGAATGAATCGTAATTTTGAAATTGTTTCAGTTAAATTTGGCGGTACTGGGCGGTGCCGGGGTTCGACTCCCGTAACAGTGTATGCCCTGTAATGTAACACCAGTATTTTTAATCTGTACTTTAACTACCTATTACCAGCGATCAGATGTGGGTGGGTACGGGGAACCCATTATTGATGCCGAAGTTTTGAGGTTTCAGAATCAGACTGTCTGTGCACAGTCTGATCTTATGTTCTGAAATTTCAAATCGTCTTCATGAAGTTTGCTCTGTTTTGTTTTGCCGGAGCATCAGCATTGTAGAAAGGTATGATTCTGCAGTTGTTCATTTCCGGTTTAGTATCTGATCTCTGAAATCCCGCTCAGATTTCAAAAAAGTCCCTTAAAATCTTAATTAATTATGAATAAAAGCATTTTTTTGGTAGAATCACGAAATGTTATCAGCGGGGATCTGTGGCGGTATGTATTCACGTACTGTCAGTGACTTGTACCTGTCCTTCGATACTGAGCGTTGTTAGGGGTTTTGCTAAGAGAGACATGATGTTGCGAAAGACGAAAAAAAGCAATTCCGGTTTTGCATTCCTGGAAGTATTTGCTGTTCTGCTTATTGTTGCGTCGATTATGGCTCTGACTGCTCCTAAGTTTATACATATGAAGAGTTATGCACGTAAGCAGGTGCTGAGCAGTATTGCCACCCAGCTGGATCGCAGTCGCAAGTTCATAAGAGCTTCAGCCTACATCAAGGATTTGCTTCAGGACTCGGATCGCTTTTTTATTCTCTGCTTCAATAATTATGACAATCCAAAGTGCGGACGCGAGGGCTACGCCGAGGATCTCGTATCAACCGATATGCTTCTGATTCAGAGAGGATATCCTGCCGTTGCCGCAAGAAGCGTTCTTGCACCGGTCAGTATGCTGGGATACAGATTTTCTGCTGACAGTTATCAGGCACTCAAGGAAAAAATCAATCAGGAAATAAATCTTATTGAGACCTGTGGTACCTACTGTCGTTTTGAGGATCTGACGGATGTATGCCTGACTGACATCTGTATTCAGGATTCGACAAGAGGAGCATTGATACTTCTCAGCGGTGTGTCGGCTTCTGATCAGTGTTATGTACGTTATTTCCATAATGGTGGCAAAGTTCCGGAAATCGAGGTTGTCAGCAAGGGCTGCTGATTTATTCCCTTTGCAGAGTTCACCTTTATCTGCCGTTACTCCCTTTTTTCGGCTGACTGGGACGGTTCGGAAGAGGTGCACGTCATTGGCTTTCAGATTTTAATTCCATGTTTCAGATTTCATTTTTTTCTGATCCTGTTTTTTTTATTCATATTCATATTAATGGAGTGGCTTATGGCTGTTAAAATTTTCGGCAATCCTACCTGTCCTGACTGTATGAAACTACAGGCAACTCTGATGGCTAATCCGGGTAAACTTGATATTGAACCAAATGATATCCGTGATCTCGGGGCTCTTAAATCATTTCTAAAACTCAGGGATACAGACTCAGCCTTTACTGAAATCAGAGAAAAGGGTGGTATAGGGATCCCGTGCATTGTAGATGAGACCGGAAAGGTTACGCTTGACTGGCGTTCCTTTGTTTCTTCCCGCGGTCTTAACGTTGTTGAGGATATTTCAGGTATTCCGGCTACCGGAGTTGCCTGCAGTCTTAAAGATCGCAACTGCTGATTGACACTCCCCATGTCTAAAGACAGGGGATTCCAGCTGCCGGCCGAAGTTATCTGCTGACCTGTCTGTTTCCGGCAGGTTACTGATTCGGAGTGACGGAAAACAGCACAGGCACGGCGCAGAGCAGGATCATGAACTGATTTCTGCCTGTATCTGCAAACCGTGGATGGATCAGAAATCCAAAGAGATGCAAGCACCCGGCTGTTTTCTGTATGATGCTGCGCCTGTTCAGCCAATGCTTTCGAGATATGATTCGGTGATCAGAACTGCAGAAATGGAGTCAATCCTGTCCTTTTTCAAAGCCTTATATCCTCCGCTGGCAAACAGATATTCCCTGGCTGCGGTGGTGGTCAGTCTTTCGTCATGCATATCGCACTGGATTTCGTATCTTTTTCTGAGCTCTTCGGCAAAATTTGATGCCAGCAGAGTTATGTTCTGGTTTGTTCCGTCCATGTTAAGAGGCAGACCTACTACCATTCTGTTTGGCTTCCACTCTTTTACTGCCTTGTCTATGGCTCGCCAGTCCGGCGTCCCGCGATCGGCTCTTACAGCCGGCAGAGGCTGGGCTGAACAGGTAAGATCCTGTCCTATTGCAACTCCGATGGAATGTGTTCCGTAGTCGAATCCCATTACTGTAACGGTCATTTCATATCTCCGTAGCAGTTCTGCAAAATACTGATTGCCGTAAGAGCGGCGGTTTCTGTTCTAAGAACTCTCGGACCGAGCAGAACTTCTGTGCATCCCTTTTCTCTTGTCAGTGCAATTTCCTCGTCCGAGAGTCCGCCTTCGGATCCGATAATGAGCCTTACTCCGTCCGAGAGATCCATTTTCATGCGTCCTATTGATATATCTGCCCGTGGATGAAGATTGAGACACGGTGAAGTGGATCTGTAGTCAAGAAATTCCTCTATGCTCATGACATTACTAAGCGCAGGCACTATGGATCGTCCGCACTGTTCACAGGCCGATATTATGATTTTTCTCCACTGATCGCATTTTTTTTCCATGCGATCTGCCGGCAGCCGCACTCCGCAGTATCTTGAACTCAGAGGCACTATTTCGCTGACTCCGAGCTCCACTGCCTTTTGTATGGTGAAATCCATTTTATCGCCTCTGCTTATGACCTGTCCGAGAATAATGCGAAGCGGTGATTCGTTCAAAATTTTTCTTTCACCGGAAATCCTTACGGTAACCTCCCTTTTGGAAACACCCGTGATCACTGCAGGATAATCAGTGCCGGTGCCGTTGAAGATCGTAAGCTCCATGCCTGGCTGCATCCTGAGCACTCTTCCCACATGACCGCTCCCGTCCTCTCCAAGAGCAAATTCCTGTCCCGGATAAATTTTCTCCGCCGGTTCGAAAATTCTGGGAACCCTCATGGAAGTCTGCCCCTGCACTGCTTTGTAATGTACGGATTGTCATTTCCCTGCTGAACTGCAATAAGTTTGTTGCGTCTGCATTCCCATGCATCGGCAGGGTAGACCTGTGACCATTCGGAAAAGAGCTTTGATTCCTTTTTATCGAGCGGAATTCTGTAGGCTTCGGACATGTACAGGTAGGCTCTTGCGATAGTTCCGCGGCTCCTTTCAGGTGGCTGTGCCAGTCTGTTCCTGCTGTCTATCAGGATTTCACATTTTCCGTAGGTGTAGATGCCATTCTGCTCCTGATCGTCAGATGCTTCCTTCTGCCGAGTTTTTTCCTGCTGGCTGTTTTCATTCTGCCTGGTTTTTATAATGTCCTCGATGAAATTTATGGCCTTGTTTCCGTACATTTCAACAGTGGCCGCATCTTCCGGATTGCCCATGCTCCTGAGTAGCTCTACGATAAAGTTGAATATGAGCTTTATGATTTTTATGATCTGTGATTCTTCACTTTCATCTTTCACGTCCCCGGATTTGGCGCTGCTGTCCCAGACTGTAAAACTGTAGTTACTTCTGTCTTTGTTGATCTCTCCGATGACAGGAAACAGATTATGCATATCACCTTCCATTCTGGAGAATGCCGGATTCTCCCTGCATGTGTCTCTTCCGCCTTCATGCCAGCAGTTCATCTGACCGCCGAGACGGTACGCCGGAACTACATGCTCCCATTCAATTCTTGAAGCCCGCTCCTGATCATCTCTGATTTTATAGCCGCATGATTTCAGATCATTAGGTGTCAGTTTTCCTTTTCCGTCAGATTTCATTCTGCAGCCGCAGTACAGAGTTGTCAGGTTGTCACTGTCTGCCTCTGAATAGATTTTTCCTAGGATCTGTTTGGCCTCAAGATAACTGTATCCGTGAGAACATGTGGCAAACATCAGCAGGATCGGTAGGATAAGTAATTTTTTCATTGACGTTTTTCCTTGCAGGATGCGGTTATGAATGTGTTTTCATTTCCCTGAATTCTGGCAATGGCGCTGTTGCGGTAGCATTCCCAATCTGTAGGTGGATAATGACTGTTCCAAAAATTATAAAGTTTTTCCTCGTCTGCCGCCAGTTTTATACTGTATCTCTTTGACATATAGAGATACGCTCTGGCTACCTGCCCGCGGGCCAGCGGAGGAGGAGATGCCAGCTGCCTCCTGAAATCCACAACCATCTGGCACGTGCCGTACTGGTACGGTCTTGTATTCAGTGCGGCAAAGGGATAGTTTCCGCGGTCGCTGTTGATTTCTCCAATGGCCGGGGCAAGATTGTGCATATCTCCCTCAATGTACCTGTATCCTGGATTCTTCTGACATTTTTTGCGGCCTCCTTCCTTCCAGCAGGCAAGATTACCGGCAAAACGGTGAACGGGCATCATGTGCTCCCATTCTATTTTTCTGCCTTTGTTTTCATTTTTGCGGTATCTGAATCCGCAGGAGCCGTGATCGGCCTTTTTAGGCTTCTTCCCGCTGTAGATCAGCCTGCATCCGCAGTAGAGTGTTGTATTGAATCGTGAGTATTTCCCGTTTCTCGCCTCGAAGTAGATCCTTCCGAGCTGCTTGAGCGCATTCTGATAGTTCTGACGGACTTCCCGGTTCTGTTCATGGTTGCCGCGGGATGAAACCGTGGAAATGTCTGCGGAGAACAGAAAAAGAAGAAGAAAGACAGAAGGAAAGAAAAATTTGGCCCGCATGATTTTCCAATGCTGAAACTGTATATTTGTTATGCGACAGTGTGTGGCGTTTTATGCTAAAACTGCAAACATCAGCAAGTATGCCAACAATGCAGAATATTTTCAACATTAATCTTTGCAGATGAATGATACAACGGGCATTCCACAGATAAGACTGCTTAATAACTCGTGAAATTAAATGACATGTTTAAATTCGCAATTATGCTTTTTTATTTTGCAGAAATTGCTTATTGTTAAGATGCTCACTGAGAATATTCAAAGATATGATAGACTGTTCGGCAGTCAGGTTTGTCCTGCCTGAAATATGTTAAGAGGTGAAGTGTAATGTTGAAATACATAGGTGTCGGTTCAGAGTTATTCCATAAGCTGATTGAAAGTGACTGCTATTATGTAGATAAAACGCTCTTCATAAGAACTGTCTTTCAGGATAACCAGTCCGATGTAATGTTAATTACCAGACCGATACGGTTCGGAAAGACTCTCACCATGTCCACCTTCTATGATTTTCTGTCACTTGATCCGGAGAATCCCGGAGATGTTTCCCGTCAGGAAAAATGGTTTAAG
>CADBNP010000111.1 GCA_902796095.1 uncultured Aeromonadales bacterium
ACAATCTGACTGCAGATGGCCTCATCATATCTGATCACAATTTCCGGTTTCGGAGGCCATTCCTCAATTCTGAAACCATTCATCACATTAGGATCTTCAACTTTATGCGACCAGTTCATAGAATTCCAGAAAAGAGTTATCGCCTGTTTCACCCTTTCCTTAAAAAGATTAATTTCCTGAATAGGCATAGCGGTCGGAACAGTCAGAACGATATGATCAAGGTAACGTGGATTTTCCTCATTGGAATGTTTAGTTCTCTCTCCGATACTGTTAATCTGCGACTCCACATGAGCAATAAGTTCACAGATAAGAAACGTCATCAGAGAACTCCGGCTATACCTGGCCGACACCGCCTCAACTGCATCAAGATCATCAAGCTCTATAACTTCACCGGATCTTGTAACATTTGATGCAACAGGATATATGAGAGCCCGTTCATCATGATTGTAAAGAGCAGACTTATTCACCTTCCAGCCGGAATTAAATTCATCAGTATCCCATAGATATCGCTTCGGGCTGGACATACCTGTATCACCTTCGTTTCCCTCCAGTGTCCAGGAAAGATGAACAGCCTCATTGCCGATTCTTACCATGGAACACCAGTTAAACATCATATTCGGAAGTTCCTCCACACAAGGAGAAAAAGAAGGATAAGCGAACTCCACATTGCTTGAAAACGGTTCGTTATAAATTTCAACAGGATTGGTAAAATCGCGTATCTCAACGCGATAGGTATTCTTGTCAACCTCAACATCATTGCCGTTTGATTCGTACATCAGACCGCATATTCTTGAATTTCCGATATCAAGAGCCAGGTTCACCTTCACAGGAGGAGAGAACGCTTCACTGCCCTTTTCAAAAACCTTGATTCTGAGAGATGGTAGAATGGCAATTTTCGAATCTAGAAGAGTAAAAATCAGCTGAAGGTAGTTCATCTCGTAAACTCTGTCAGTGAGACCATTCTGATATCTGGAATTACCAAATTCACTCTTACGGGCGAATTCCTTCCATAATTCACAGATCCAACGTTCAACAAAAGGATTGTTCCGAACATATCTTCTTACATCAGCAAGAGAACTGCACAGTTCATAAACGTTACCTCCGCTTATATCCTGCTCATTAAGAAGATAATCCCTTAATGAGATCTTATCGGCATCAGTCACATCAACGGTCTGGGTATCAAAAGCAAGTACCAGACGGTATTTTCTGCTGTCATCTATACGCCTCAGATAGGCACGGCACCAATTGAGAGGAGCTATCTTAAAATGATGTACTTTATCCTTAGACATGAAATAAGGAAGTGGGATCCAGCGATTTTCAAAAATACTTATAGTATCCTCTAGAGTGCAGCTTTTTAAATTCTGAGTAGGAGAATCAATAAAAACTTTTTTTGTTTCATTGTAGTCATCTCCTGAATCTGAATAATCAGAATGCAATCGCTGATTCTTTTTAGTAATTAAATCAAAATCCCCGTTAAAATAATTTCGTTCATGACGGTCGTAGTTACTCTGTTCAGAAAGATCTACATCTATATCAAGAAACTGGATGCCGGTATTCTGAATCAGGTACTTTCATTCAAGATTTCTTGGCTGCTCAGGTAACATTTTATTATTTCTCCAGCTTTATGTAGAACGGTGTTTCTTGATTCTGAGAATCAATAAATCCGCATAATTCCATATTAGCATTACATTTAAGATAATTAGGAGCATATTCAAGAGCACAATTTTTTGAATTAACGCTCCATTCAATAGAATTCTTACTGTCGGAAGCAAGCGTTACAGGAAGGTTACACTGTTTTGACGGTTCTGTTTTCGAACTTATATGAAGCCAATATTTACCATTCGTACCTTTAAAAACGAATTTATAATCATTGGCTCGATACATAATTCCTGTACTGGAATGATCAACCATGGCAGATCGATTATTATCCTGTTTAGACTCTGCATTTCGTTCCGGCGATGTAATATTATAAGCTTCTGTTTTCTCTAACTTTTGAGTCGCAGGATTACTCTGCTTCGCATCAGCAGAAGATGCTACAGAACTGTTTTTTTCATTTATTTCTTCCTCTGAACGATACTGTCTGACATCCGAGGAGCTATTTTCGTTATCACTAAGCTTTGAATTCTGATCCGCTAATTTATCAGTATCATTATTTAATCCATTTTTTACTGGCGGATTACTATCCTTTGCATCAGCTGGAGGTATAGCAGAATTTGTATCTTCGTTTATTGATTCCTCTGGACGAAACAGCCTCACATCCGAAGAACTTTTTTCACCGTCATTCGGTGATGAATTCTGCTTCAATGACTTTCCTTCATCATTTTTTACACCTTTCTCTGCCGGATGGTTATTCTGCCTATCATCCGCAGCAGGGACAACAGAGCCATTAACATGATGTACTGCTTCATCACCAATCGTTGTTTCAGTCGGTATTTTTCTTGCTTCCGGAGATGTAATTTCACTTTCCTGTTTATCACCCAACAGATAAGCATACTCAGGGAAAAATCTGTGTACAATCATATTTCTGTTCAAAAACAGGAGTAACAAAAGCAGTAGGAGAAGAAACAGAAAAAACATCCAGAAGTAAAGCCAGAAATTGCTTTTAGGACTGTCTTGCTCCAGGGGTAATTCTGATGAATTTGAATCGACAAATTCCTCTGAAATGCTGGAATTAGAGTTACTTCTGCCACAGGTTAGTTCAGTCTCATCAGAATCTGCACCGTTCATAATCCTTTCAAATTCCGTACCGGTATCAGTCCCGACATAAGAATCTGCCTGATTACCACGACTGTTATGACTGTTACCTACATTCTGAGATCCATTTCCGAAATTATGACCACTGCTGAAGTTATCGCCAGAATATTCAAATTCCTGCCTCTGAAAATTTGTGCTGTCGAAAGTTGGATCTCCGTATAATCCGGGATTGAATTCAGAACAGTCATCCAGATCGTCAACAGGATCCTGAAAATTTTTCTTTACAGACGAACCCGAAATAGATTGATCAGACTCGTTATTTTCCCTGTAAATTTCGGAATAGCCGGGATTTTTAACCGAGTTAGAGTGTTTTATATTATTGCTATCAGAAAAATTCTGTCTGTCTGAACTGTTTACCCTTCCGACATCTGATGTTAATTCGTCAGAAGCAGAATCTGATTCCTGTCCGTAGTCTTTTACATCACCGGAATTAAAGTTATCCACGCTGATGGAGCTGTCTTTTGTATAAGAAGGCTCATCAGTAATAAAAAAAGTGTTCTCCCAGTTACTCTGTCTCGAATATACAAATCCGTACAATGTGATAACAGGATATCCGTTTATCACATAAATATTTTCCCTGGAGGGAAACCTCATGGCAGTACCAAGACAGTTCACTTTGGTATATTTAGGATCATAAAGAAAAGATGCAATCGTAGCCAAATCTGGATTTATATTTGGCTGAGCAAGGATCTTTTTGGCAGCCAGTGAAATGTAATTCAGATTCTGACTAATCTGTCTTACAAATCCTCTCTGCTCTTCATCCGAAAATTCAGAAATGTTTTTGAGCTCACTTACGTGTATAAACCCGGAGGGAGGGAAACACAGAATATGAGACGGAGTTACCTGTTGGCGACAGAACATGGCAATCAAAGCATCAGCATCATGTCTGGAGCATTCTGTCAAAATATTATTTCTGAGAATACGCAGGATCTTGTCAGAAAAATCTGCAACAGAAATACTCGAGATACCAAGGCCAAGATAATCCTTGCGAGAAAACTGCACAAAGAATTTTTTTACATCGATGCTTCTATTCAATGACTTACTCACCCTGTAATTCAAAATTGATAAAGTTTCAACTACGATCCCAAAGAGATTATAGAAAAATGACATTACATATGACGTGATTCATAATTATATGAATTCATTGATAAACATATTTTGAAGTATTTCAAAATTATCATTCCTACTGTCATTTAGGATCCGCAAGGTTCACCATATTCGTATATACTAACGTTACTAACCGATCCTTTCCTAACTCTAATGTCTTTATGCAACTGACAGCAACATTGAATAAATTTCCATAAGGAATCTGAATCAGTCTTATGCTGAAATATTAAGCAGCAAACGGATCTGTGCAAAAAGACAAAAAAATAACCATATACTTTTAAACGACTGGAGAAACGGTGCATATAGAAGGATTCAGAATCATAAATTACAAAGTCCTGAAAGACATAACTATGGGAAAACTGTGGAATTCCGATAAAGATGTACCGCCTCTAACAAAATTAACAGCAATAACGGGTAAAAACAGCACCGGGAAAAGTTCAATTTTTGAAGCTTTCAGATTTATTGCCGCATGTCTGAAAAAAGGAGTTGAGGAAGCCTGTGATGAAAGATGAGGCTTTTTTAATATTTTTTCAAAAGAACAGCCTGTCGACGAAGGAATTTGCTTTGAAATTTGCTATCGAGAAAGTGATGAAGATAACCCGGTAACATACGAAATATCAATTAAGACAGATGACAGTCAGCGACCTTTTGTATTTTCAGAACGATAAAGACAGGGAAGAAAAGGATCAGAAAACAGTGACATGCCTTTCTCTTTTCTGATCCTGAATAACGGTGCAGGTGTAGTCTGGAATGGTGATAATCCCGGCAGTCTGACCGACAAAAATGTAGACTCGTTATCCGCTCTAATGGAGCTGATTAAATCAGGACGATGTAACGAAGAATTCAGGGAAGCGGAAATTGTCAGATTAGATGATAACAGGCACCTTGCAGCGGAAGTTCTTGGCTCCTTCAAACAGCATCCCAGAATAGCCAGATTCAGGAAATTTGCCGAGAACTGGAATTTAAGCTGCTTTTCCACGGATGCAGTTCGCACATTACCTCCAGCATACAGTCAGAAACATCCGAACATATGTGCAGGCAATCTGGCTAACGTGGTTCTGCATATGGAAAGAGAACAACCGGAGAGACTCAGACGGGTTCTAAGCATAATTTCCAGGGAAATACCGGAAATAACAAAAATCGGCACAAAGATATCTCCTGACGGAAAGCTGTTACTGGAGTTTTTTACTCATGGTTTTGATACGCCGTTTTCTGCACAGCAAATGTCGGATGGCATACTGAAATTTTTAACATACCTGCTGCTTTTGGAAGATCCGGATTCACACTCATTGATATGCATCGAAGAACCGGAAAACGGGTTATATCACAAGTTACCTGATGCTCTGGTAAAAGGATTCAGAAACCATGCATCGAATGGAAAAACATCATCCCAGATATTCATCACAACAAATAGTCCATACCTGGTAAATGCTCTGACACCGGATGAAGTCTGGATTTTAGAAAAACAGAAAAACGGTTTTTCCACTGTATCACACGTAAGCAGCAATGAACTTGCAAACAATATGGTTCAAAGTGGTATTCAGCTGGGAGATCTCTGGACAGGTAATTATCTCAGCGAGGATTAGCTATTTTTGAAGATGACTCTCTGCATTTATGCCTGAAACTACACCCTCATCCCAGGACAGACTGTACAAAATTTCAGCTCCGACTGTTACCCGGATCTGAACTTCCGTATAAACTATATCACCCAATTTTCCGTACCTTGCATATCACTTCCCATGCAAGATTAATATTTTTGGTCATTTCACTGTACCGCTCTATCTCAGATTCAGAAAGACCGTTGGCGATAGCCTTGTCCGGATGATATCTGGCAATAAGTCTTCTGTAACTTTTTCTGAGACTCTCAGGAGTATCATCCTTTGATGCCTGCAGTGTTTTATATGCTTTTCGAATTTCATCCTTTGAGTACTGGCTGTAATCATCAGAATCAGAGGATGAATTTTCACTGCCGCTGCTCTGACTGCCTTTCTGATCTCTGAAATGTCTGTATCTGAAATCCTCTCCGTTCACATAATTTCCTGTGGACGGATCCAGCATCAGATCATATTTTTTTACCAGTGAGAAAAAAACACCCTGAGCTTCATATTTAAGAAGACCAAAGCATTCCGCCATATCATCAAAAAAAGATTTTTCCTTTGTGGTTAACAGCTCATCATAAAACAGAGGAGTCACCACCAGAGCAAAAACGGATTCAGCAAACTTGACGCCATTCCTCATCAGTTCTTCCAGATCAATTGCATCAAGAACCTGGGAAACAGTTTTGGTCTGCCCTGAAGCTATATATGCCTTTGCGATCGGAATTTTTGAAGCCGGGAGTGATATCTGATAAATAAGTTCATCAATACAGATCTGCTTAAGCTGCTCTGTACTTGTGCACATCGCCAGTACCTTTCCCATCGGAATAAAAACAGATTTAAGCAGACTGTCAGTAAAAGAAATACCGGAAAACAGCGGAGCAAAATCATCAAAATTTGAGGCTGTCCCGGAGGATGAGGAACCATAGCCCGAAGATGCAGAACCGTAACCGGAGGACGAAGAACCGTAACCGGAGGATGATGAACCGTAGCCGGAGGATGTACCGGAATAAGGATCTGAATATGAATTGTCATACCCGGTATTATATGAGCCGTACTGTGTACCTGCAGATCCTCCTTTTTCAAGAGTGGATGCAATCTTTCCAAGAAGTGCATGACCACTGGAAACAAAAATTATTGACAGCATCAGAGCAGCCATTCCGGAGGTACACAAAGAACACAGGAAATAAATTACCAGCGTTGTGAGAAGAAGACCGACGCAGGGGAACCTTGAGTGCTCCTGGAAAAATCGCTTATGTCTGCTGAATGTATATGCAAAAGAGCAGCCACCGTAAAAAAATGACGCTATGGCAAAAAACAGGATATTCTGAAACTGTGGATCAATAGTCAGAGAAACCGGAAGTATTATAATGGAAAATACACATAAAATACCCATGACAGCTGTAGCCAACATATCCAGGATAACCATAAAGGCACCAAGACTTATCATTCCGGGAGACACTCTTTCGCCTTCCAGACCTTTTCGCGTAATCCGGTAACTGATAACTGCAGGAAGACACAGAATACCGACAATAATCAGAATAAGAAAAAAGTAATCAACGAAAAACTGAGAAAAGGACATAAAAGTAACAAACTAATTATAAAAAATGAAACGCTGATAAAATCATAACAACAGCCTGAACGATTCCGGAACAGTAAAAAATCCA
>CADBNP010000112.1 GCA_902796095.1 uncultured Aeromonadales bacterium
ATGGAAACAAATTTTATCACATTGCGTCTGGTTGTCCGGACGGGCTGCCACTGGGGAGTGCAGAAGGTATGCCGGGTGAATGCGCGGTTTCCCTTTCTGTCTGCGGTGATATGGTAATAGATCCTTTTTAAATCATCATTCGAATCATGAAAAAAATGACTGAGATTATGAAGTGAAACGGAATGATCCACCTGACCCGCCCGAATCTCTCTGAAGACGAATCTGATATCCATCCAGGAAAGACTCTCACCGGTATCCTCATCAATGAAGAAATCCTCAGCTCTGAACTGGCAGGGTACTGTTCCGTCTCCGAAAACCCGGCCGAGAAGATTAAAAAGAGAGCTTTTGCCCCATCCGTTTTCACCGATAAAGGCATTGATCCTGTCAAGATGAATATCAAGATTCCGGATACCGAAGTAGCCTCTGATTATAATCCGTTCAAGGATCATTTCTGTGCACCTCCAAGAGCCTTGTAGAGGGATGCGGTATTCTCAAGCTGAGTCCTTATCTCCCTGAGATTCTCCAGGGTCGCGGCTCTGAGAGCGCGGCGGTTGTCGAGGAAATCGCCATAGGACATCTTGCCGCTGTCATAACGCAGACGGTAATGACTGTCATTTATTCTGGCAAGCTCAACCGCCTCTTCTGTATTTCTGATACGCTCCTGTCCGTCCTCAAGTCGCTGCAGAAGCTCCGCCACCTCAAAAATAGCCTTGCGAAGAGTGTTTTCAAACTGATAGACAGACTTCTCGTAGGTTGCCTTTGATATATTGCGGCTGAGAGTCAGATTTTCATAATTGAAAAAGGGGGCGGTAAGGGCGCCGGCCAGAGTGAAGGCGGGATCCTCGAAGAATTTCAGGAGAGCGTTTGATCCCGTACCCAGAGTTCCGGTAAGAGTCAGCTGAGGAAAGAAACTTAACGTGCTTACATCATAATCTGCCAGTTTTGACTTTAAATCATTTTCCGCAGATCTCAGATCAGGACGGTTTTCCAGAATATCGGCAGGGATGCCCGCTGCAACCAGAGGAACCTTTTTACCCTGCAGCGAGGCGGCAGAGAGATCGAAGCCGAGATCCTTCTCGTCATCCACGGAAAGAAGAAGCATCAGAGTATTTTTTGCCGCTGTGATTTCTGATCGATCCGATGCGGCACTGCTTTTCGAGGACAGGCACTGGGACTTGGTGCGGTTCAGATCATAAAGAGAAATGGCGCCCTCTTTGAATCTCAGTTCGGCCAGCTTAATCAGAGTCTCATACTCTCTGATATTCTCCTCTTCGCTTTTAAGGGCATCATTGAAGTATGCAAGTTTCCAGTAGGCTGCCGCAATCTGGGAACTGAGAGAAAGCTTAACTGAGAGATAATCCTCGTATGAAGCATCATAGGCAAAACGGCTTACGTCCCGCTCCGCCTTCAGACGGCCGAACAGATCTATCTCATATGAAATCCCGACGGATGCAGAGGAGGATTTGATCTTGTTTCCGTTATGATCCCACTTCTCTGAAGCACCGAGCCGTGCCGTCGGAGTTGGAAGAAGATTCAGATCCGTAACGTCGGCTCTTAAAGCCATGATCTGAAGAGCAGACGCGGCGACCTTAAGTTCGGAAGCCGAATCAAAACCCTTTTCGATAAGGGAGGAAAGAACAGGATCATCAAAGTCACGCCACCAGGCACCCTGGGGATCTCGCATCACAGAGCTGTATTCCGCATCGCCGCTCCAGGATGATTTGATGCTGACGGCATCAGTTCTCTGGTACTCACTCCGCATGATATCGCAGCCCGTCATGAAAACCATGGAGAAGGCTGCAATGCAGACTGAAGCTTTTATCTTTAAATTTCTTGTCATAAGGAACAGTTACTCTCTTGCCAGGGCTACAATCGGATCAAGCTTTGCCGCATTCTTGGCCGGCAGATATCCGAATATCACGCCTATCATTGTAGAACATACAACGGCAGCCACAATGGAAAACACTGAAAATACCATGGACATGGAATGAACGAAGTAAGAGAAGATCATACTGATCATGTAGGAGCAGAGTATTCCGAGAACACCGCCTATAATGCACACCAGAACGGCCTCTATCAGAAACTGCTGAAGGATGTCGGACTTTCTTGCGCCTACGGCCATGCGTATACCTATTTCCTTTGTCCGTTCCGTAACGGAAACAAGCATGATGTTCATAACACCGATACCGCCCACCACGAGAGATATGACTGCTATGCACGATACAAGCAGCGTCATGGTGCCCGTGGTTTCCTGAATTGTTTTGAGAATGGTATCCGAACTGCTGGTGAAAATATCCTTCGCATTATGTCTGATGGTAAGGAAATTGGTAATCTGCTGCTCCGCCACGGCATTGGACCAGCCGTCCTTTACCCTGACCACAATCGAGCTCAGATGATTGTCGCCGGTCACCCGGTAGATGGCGGATGTATACGGGATATATACCTTCAGAGCATCAGGATTGCCGAAGGGGGAATCCTCCTTTTCTGTAACTCCGATAACAACGCATGGCAGTTTGCCAAGAATAATAATCTTCCCGAGAGGATTCTCCTGCGGAAAGAATTTCTTTCTGGTGTTGTCATCAATTACGGCAACCTGGGCCAGTTCCCTGACATGATCACGGTTGATAAAATGACCTTTGGCCAGCTTTATACCCTTGACCTGGTTGTACTGATCGCTGACTCCGTTTATCTGACCGCTGGCCTCCTCCGACTTGTAGTAAATCACCACATTGGAATTTACCGAGGGAGTGACGCTGTCAACATAGATTTCATTGCGCAGAGCCTCAAGATCATAAACCGACAGAGACTGTATGCGGTTGGCTCTCACATCACCCCAGTCCTTTCCCGGAAAAATGCTGATGGTGTTTGTTCCCATGGCGCTGATATTGTCGGTAACCTTTTTGGACGCTCCCTTTCCGAGGGCTACAACGGAAACGACAGCCATAATACCGATAATGATGCCAAGCATGGTGAGCAGCGTTCTCATGCGATGGGAAACCATGGCTATCCATGCCATTTTAAAGGCTTCTCGGAATCGTGAAACTGCGGCGCTCAGTGCACCGAAGGCAGAAAGCTTCAGATCCGGCGTCTCATCCTGCTGACAGGAATCGGCATCCTCCGGAGACAGAGGATCCGTCATGTTCTCATTGATCCTGTCATCAATTACATTGCCGTCCCGGATTTCAATGATTCTTCCGGCATGGGACGCTATTCCAGGATCATGGGTGACGATAATGACCGTATGACCAGCGGCGTTAAGTTCCTTCAGAATTCTGATCACCTCTCTGCCGCTCTTTGTGTCAAGAGCGCCTGTGGGCTCATCGGCAAGAATAACCTGTCCGCCGTTGATCAGGGCTCTTGCAATGGAAACACGCTGCTGCTGACCGCCGGAAAGCTGGCTCGGTCTGTGATCAGCCTTGTCACCGAGTCCGAGACGCTCAAGAAGAGCCCTGGCACTGCTTTGCCGGGCACTGCTGCCCATTCCCGCATAGATGGCGGGGATCTCCACATTTCCGGCTGCCGACAGATGAGACAGAAGGTGATATCTCTGAAATATAAAGCCGAAGTAATTGCGTCTCAGTGCAGCAAGATCGTCCGAATGCAGCGTCTTAATAGAAACGCCGTCAATCAGATATTCACCCTCCGACGGCTTGTCAAGACAGCCGATTATGTTCATGAGCGTGGATTTGCCGGAGCCTGACGCTCCGATAATGGCCACCAGTTCACCCTTATGCACGTCAAGATCAATGCCGTGGAGCACTTCTATCTTCTGATCTCCGGACGTGTATATCCTCTTCACGCCTCTGAGGGACAGCAGAGGCTTTTCTTCATTTGTCATAGACGTGGCGGACCTCTGCGCTTCTTGTTACGTTCATTGGCCATTGCAGCATTTTCCGCTGTTTCAATATCATCACCGAGAATAACCCTGTCATGCTCGGCAAGACCTGCCGTCACCTCGATATTTGACTGATCACGACTGCCTGTCTCAATAACCACGGTTTCAGGACGATTGTTTTTAAGCACGGAAATACGATATTTGTTCTCACCCTCGGAACCCCTCAGTGATGCTATCGGAATAACAAGAACATTTTTTCTTTCATCCAGAATAATCTTGCACTCAGCCGTCATGGAAACTCTCAGTACCCGATCAGGATTGTCAATGTCGAATTCGGCATTGTAGTAAATGGCGGAGTTTGAAGAAGTTGATGATGTGGTGCTTGATGCCGCGGATGAAGGAGCAGGATCTATTTTCTTCAGAGTGCTTGAAAAGGTACGGTACGGCTGGCCGAGAATGGTGAAATTCACCTTCATGCCCGGCTTTACCTTCACAACATCGGCTTCGCTTATTTCCGCCTTGACAGTCATGGTATCCATGGTGGACAGCTTCAGAATGGTGGAGGCAGTCTGATTGGAAACGACAGTCTGACCCTCATCTGTGACAACCGCTATTACCACACCGTCAATCGGAGCTGAAATCTGGGTATAGCCCACATTGATTTTTGCTGTATCCACCTTGATGGCGGCCTGTTTGATCTGCTGCTCCACAACTGAAACCTGTGCCTTTGCCGATTCCAGTTTCGCCTCTGCACTTTCAAAATCGGCTCTTGCTCCCGCGTCACCTTTTACCAGACGTTCCTGACGCTTGAAATCCAGCTGCGCTCTTTTAAGCTCGGCCTTTGCGGCAACCAGCTGGGCACGGTAGGTATTGAGCGCCGCCTCGGCATCCTTCAGACTGTTCTCCTGGGTACGGGAGTCAATCTGGGCGAGAAGCATTCCGGCCTTCACCTCGTCCCCGGTATCTACGTACAGTTTCTGCAGCTGTCCGGATACCTGCGCGCCTACGCTTACCTGCTTTGAGCCTTCCAGAGTTCCGGTGGCCTCCACACCCGAAATGATGTCGCCGCGCTTAACCTCATAGGTCATGAACCTGCGGCTCATATCAGGAGCAGGCTTCATAAAATGAAAATATATCCCGGCCCCGGCTGCCAATATCAGTATTAAAACGATTAGTTTTTTCATTGTTTTTCTCTTAAAAAGGATGGAGCAAACAGATACTCCAACAGAAACTGTGATTGAAATGACACAAAAAAGTTCCTTTCATAAAAAATTCAGATTATTTTTTAAGCCAGTTCCTCATCTGTTCGGCAGTGACTCCGTCCCCGATAATCTCATCATCAAAGGGTGCAATCCCGGCGGTGCCAGAAGACTGATCCTGAGATTCACCGCGGGTCTGATCAACAGGAACAGCGGATATTTCAAAAGGGATCCTCTGCTCGCGAACAAGCTGGGCGGCATAGACGTTCATAAGAGCGGAAAAGCTCATATGAAGCTTTTTTCCCAGTTCATCAACCTGTTTCTTCAAATCCTCATCTATACGGAAATTTACCTTGATTGTTTTACCCATAAGCAACCTCAAAACCACAACATCCGGCTCCAGACAGAAAAAGTGTTTTCAAACGTTTTATTCAGCAGTCTGATCCTTCTTTCCAGAATTCAGCATATCCTGCACTGCCTTCTCAAGATCCTGCTCAATGACAGACGGATCTCTTATGCAGAGGTGATATCCCTTTTCCTTAAGGTGTTCAGCCAGTTCGTCAGGATTAATCTGAACCAGATTTTTAAACCTTGAAAGATCGAACTGCACGGAAAGTCTCATTCTGCCCAGTTTCTTTTTAAGTTCATCCGGAAGCCGATCCGTAGAAAAATCAGAAGAGACATAAAGGAAAAGACCTTCATTTGCAATACTGCGATAAACACTGCATTTCATAGTCAAAAAAGTTTTCTGTTGAAAAGAAGAAAAGCAAATGTTTTCAAGGCATTCAGATCAGTACAGATCCGGATATCTTCAGAAAACATATACAAAAAAAGAGACAATAGAACACATGAACGCCACTATTGTCTCGCTATATACTGTTTAAAAAAGGAAAACGCAGCCTACTTCCTGCTCTTTTCCATTTCTTCCTCATCCGGAAGATTAACCTGCAGATCTATGTAGCTGGTTTCATTCTCTTTCTTCAGATTTGTGCATACATTGCCAATGTCAATATTGGCCTGATAATGCTCATTCAGAATCCTCAGAACCGCCACCTTTATCTTCTGAATAAGTTCAGTGGGATCGTTACCGTCCATTCCGGTATGAGATATACAAACCTCAAGCAGACGCTGCTTTGCGGTTTCGGCAGATGAAACCTCAGGCTTGCGACGACGCAAATAATCAAAAATAGACATAACTTTTATCCCTTATTCTTGGAGAAAAGACGGGAAAGAATACCCTTCTTCTCAACTGTTGTAAATCTTAAAGGAAGATCCGGATTTTGTGTAAGACGCTCAACTGTATCGGAATATGCAAGTCCGGCCCTGCTCTCAGGGTACAGAATAACGGAAACACCGTTGTTCGACGCTTCAATAACATCCTTTGACTCAGGTATAACGCCTAATACAGGAACTTTCAGAATTTCAAACACATCCTCATAGGAAAGCATCTTGTCAGCACTGACCCGCTCAGGATCATACCTGGTAATCAGCAGGTGCTCCCTGATCGGCTCCTCATGCTTTTCCGCACGTTCGGATTTTGCAGCAAGAATTCCGATAATTCTGTCTGAATCCCTGACAGATGAAATTTCAGGATTGGTGACCACAATCGCCTCGTCGGCAAAGTAAAGAGCCATAAGAGCACCCTGCTCTATGCCGGCAGGAGAATCACAGATAATGTATTCAAAACCCATCTGCTTGAGCTCGTTTATAACCTTGCGGACACCCTCCTTCACCAGGGCATCCTTGTCCTTCGTCTGAGATGCGGCAAGTATGAAAAGTTTGCCGTTCGTAACATGCTTGTCCTGGATCAGAGCCTGGTTCAGAGACGCATCCCCCTGGATCACCTGGACGAAATCGTAGACAACTCTGCGCTCGCATCCGAGAATAAGATCAAGATTGCGAAGACCAACATCAAAATCAATTACCACGGTTTTGAAACCCTTCTGGGCAAGACCGGTTGAAATCGCGGCACTTGTAGTAGTTTTACCAACTCCACCCTTACCCGAGGTTACAACAATTACGCGTGACATAAACTACTATTCCTTTTTATTCTCTTTAACTTCAAAAACTTCAAACTTAAACTTTTCGTCCTCAAGGCGGATATGCAGATGCTTGTTGTGAAGTTCCTCATCGATCGCATCTCCAGTCTTGAAGACTCCTCCTATGGATATGAGCTCGGGATCATACTGCAGGCAGACGATATGAGCGTTCACATTGCCGTGGGCACCGGCCACCGCCCTGCCCCTCAGAGCGCCGAGTATGATAATGTCGTTGTCGGCAAACACCTTGGCACCGTTGCTGACATCACCTCTGATAAGCAGCGAAGCATGATCCGCCCTGACCTCACAGCCGGATCTGACATTGCCCATCACAAACTTGGTTTCACCGGAACACTGAGCGTTTCCGGCAGCATGCTGAGACTGCTCCGTTTCCTGTTTCTTAGCAGCCTTCAATGCTTCGGGATTCGGCTGCGGCAGCTGAGCCTGGGGAATATCTCTCGCACCGAGCGCATTGAACACCGGCAGGCCGGCATTGAAAATTCTGATCTTGATGTCGTTCTTCGATACTCCGGAAAAACCCACCAGAATGAAATTGTACTTATCTGTAATCTTTTTTATTTCTGCAACATCGGGAATGTCATCGACACCCTCAATATTGATAATCAGCGGTGAATTGTAAAAATAACTCTTGTAGGCAGTCGTTTTGTCTATCAGCACCTGTTCAATTGCACCAAGGCTCGGATCCTTCAAGAAAAGGCAGGTAAAAGGAAGAGTCTGA
The DNA here is from genome assembly GCA_902796095.1 of uncultured Aeromonadales bacterium. Lineage (GTDB taxonomy): Bacteria > Pseudomonadota > Gammaproteobacteria > Enterobacterales > Succinivibrionaceae > UBA2804. The sequence continues at coordinate 7,813 of CADBNP010000112.1, forward strand.
CTTCTTATTTCGTTACCTGACATTGTTACCCCCTAAAAATGCTGTTACAGTGCCATACGCTCTGATGTATACCATCAGCAAAAACATTCAGCGCACCGCACCGGTATTATAGCAAATGGTCAATTTTTGCAAAAGATCCGAGGATGCTTTTAGCACCTGCTATCTGACTGCCTTCTGACCTGAAATGCGACTGAACTTAAGAGCGGCATAACCGCAGGAAATACTATGATTAAAGAGTCCGGTAAAAAACGGGAAGCAGATCGCAAAAAAACTTTTTTTCACGGCAGACAGCGTTATAATAAACACACTTTTGTGACTTGTTTCACTTTTTGTATTTCTTAATAATTCGGACAGAGCAGAATCATGAGCGGCAGTTTACTTCTTCTCATTACGATTGTTTATTTCACAGGATTTTATTTCCTGTACGGAAAATTTCTAACGAAGGTTTTCGGTATTGATCCATCCCGCCCTACACCGGCTCAGACCATGAAGGACGGAGTTGATTATGCACCTACCCGTCCTGCAGTGCTTTTCGGACACCACTTCGCATCAATTGCAGGAGCAGGACCAATACTCGGACCGATATTCGCGGCAGAGCTTGGATGGATCCCCGCTCTTCTGTGGATTTTCTTCGGTTGCATCTTCATCGGAGGTCTTCATGACTTCGCGGCATTGTTTCTTTCAGTGCGCAATGAAGGAAAGTCGATTTCCTATGTAATCGAAAAGCTGATCGGATACACGGGCAGAATAATATTCTCCATTTTCTGCTGGTCGGCTCTGGTTCTGGTGGTGGCAATGTTCGGCATCATGATAGCCGAAATCTTCATAGCCACGCCTTCCGCCGCAACAGCATCGCTGATCTTCATCATGCTAGCCCCGATCTACGGATTCTTCGTAAACAAAGGCATTCTGAATGTTCTGACGGCATCACTGATTTTTGTTCCTCTTACATTTCTTACGGTGTATGTCGGAATACTCTTCCCTGCAGATCTGGCTGTCATAGGTTCGCATCTGGGACTTGCCCTTGATCATAATACCTGCCGGATGATCTGGCTCTGCGTTCTAGGCATTTACGTTTTCATTGCATCGGTCACTCCTGTTCAGTGGCTGCTGCAGCCAAGGGATTTTCTCAATTCCTTTCTGCTTTACGCCATGCTGATTATCGGACTGCTGGGAATACTGGTTTATGATCCGCAAATCACCCAGGGCGGTTTTTACGGTCTTACGGTACATCTTCCTTCAGGTGTGGATAAGAACGTCATTCCGACTCTCTTCATAGTAATCGCCTGCGGAGCATGCTCGGGATTCCATTCCCTTGTAGCCTCCGGCACCACGTCAAAGCAGGTGGCAAACGAGGGACATATCAGGCTTATCGGCTACGGCGGAATGCTGCTCGAAGGTGTTCTTGGAGTTATTTCTCTGATCTCCGTGATATATCTGAGCGGAAGCGATTTCACCACTGCAGTGGCAAAACCTCAGCTTGCCTTTGCCCAGGGTATCGCCACCTTCTCATCCGCCATCGGTCTTCCTGCCGCTACCATAGCACCATTTATTTCACTGGTTCTTGCCGCGTTCATGATGACAACTCTGGATACTGCCACAAGACTGGGAAGATTCGTATGGCAGGAAATTGTCAGCGGTCATAC
>CADBNP010000113.1 GCA_902796095.1 uncultured Aeromonadales bacterium
CTGATAGTTTATCTCGAGAAAACTCTCTATCATGCTCATGGACAGAGTTTTTCCGAAACGGCGGGGTCTTAACAGCAAAGCAACGTCGTCACCTGATGTAAGCAGAGACTCTAAAAATGAGGTTTTATCGATATAAATTTTTCTGCGACTGATTAACTTATCAAAATTTTCAATACCTACAGGGAAATCATTTGAACTAACTGTCATACTGTTACTCTCCGCAGCCTGCTAAGATAATCAATTGCATTATTGTATTATCTGATCCGGCTCAGGAGTATGCAAATTTTCTATTCGAGTTTTAAACTGAATTTCAAAATTTAGACAATTCCCAACGCACAGAATTATTTCTAAAAACTGCCTACTTCATGCTCAGTTTAAAAAACTCCCGGTATCAAACATATTTTCAGGACAAAAAAATCCGACCTGAAAAAAACAGATCGGATTATATTGATCTTAAAACCAGTTCTTTAAACTAGCCGCCGAAGTTATCCAGCAGAATATTCTCATCCTCAACGCCAAGATCATGAAGCATATTGATTGTGGACTTGGTCATCATCGGAGGTCCGCACATGTAGAACTCACAGTCTTCCGGATTCTTGTGGCTCTTCAGATAGTTCTCATAAAGAACATTATGAATAAATCCGGTGTAGCCTGTCCAGTTATCTTCAGGAAGTGCGTCAGACAGAGCAAGATGCCACTCAAAATTAGGGTGCTCTGCCGCAAGCTGATCAAACTCATCGGCATAGAACACCTCACGCAGAGAGCGTGCACCATACCAGAAACTGATCTTTCTCTTGCTGTCGAGACGTTTGAGCTGATCAAAGATATGAGATCTCATAGGAGCCATACCGGCGCCGCCGCCGACAAACACCATTTCTGCCTCTGTTTCCTTGGCAAAGAACTCACCGAACGGACCGGAAATTGTAACCTTGTCACCAGGCTTGAGACTCCAGATGTAAGAAGACATCTTACCGCAAGGAAGAACCTTGGAAATCTTTCCTGTGGATTTGTCGAACGGAGGTGTTGCGATTCGGACATTAAGCATAATCAGACCCTTTTCTCCTGGATAGTTGGCCATAGAGTAGGCTCTGGTAATATGCTCATCAACCTTTGAAACAAGATCGAACATGCCGTACTTGTCCCAGTCACCGCGGTATTTTTCAGGAACATCATAGTCTCTGTAGTGAACCTCGTGAGGGTCAGCTTCAATCTGAATGTAACCGCCGGCACGGAAAGGAACCTCTTCTCCGTCCGGTATCTGAAGTTTGAGTTCCTTGATGAAAGTAGAAACGTTGTTATTGGAAATAACCGTGCATTCCCACTTCTTCACACCAAAAACTGAAGCCGGAAGTTCAATGCTCATATCTCCGCGAACAGTAACCTGACAGGCAAGGTGCATTCCCTCCTTAACCTCCTTCTTTGTCAGATGGTTAAGTTCTGTTGGAAGTGCAGCTCCCGCACCGCTTGTAACACGAAGACGGCACTGACCGCAGGTACCGCCGCCGCCACATGCGGACGATACAAAAATTCCCTTATCGGCAAGAGTTCCCAGAAGTTTATCACCGGTGGAAACTTCAATAGTCTTCTCCGGATCATCATTGATGGCAATCTTGACGTTCTTGTGTCTCACCAGAGTAGCCTTGGCTACGGTAATAACCGCAACAAGCATCATGATGATGGCGACAAAAGCGCAAACACCAAGTAATACTGTATTCATCTGTACTCCTTATAATGAAATACCTGAGAAGGACATGAAGGCAATAGCCATAAGGCCGGCGGTAATAAAGGTTATACCGAGGCCGCGCAGTCCTGCAGGAACATCAGAATACTTAAGCTTTTCACGAACCGCAGCTATCAGAATAAGAGCGATAGCCCAGCTGGTACCTGATCCGAAGCCGTAGACAACAGATTCGGCAAAATCATATTCACGCTGAACCATGAACGATACGCCGGCAAAAATGGCGCAGTTTACAGTAATCAGCGGAAGAAAAATACCGAGAGTCTGATAGAGCACCGGAAAATAACGATCCAACACCATTTCCAGCACCTGAACACAGGCTGCTATCACACCGATATATGTGATAAAGCCGAGAAATGATATATCTACACCGTCGATAAGCGAATTAGGACGAAGCACGTTGTCGTAAATGATGTTGTTAACAGGAACAACAAGCATCTGCACGGCTATAACCGTTATGCCGAGACCCACAGCTGTCTTAACATTCTTGGACAGAGCCAGAAATGTACACATACCGATAAAGAAACTCAGGGCAAGGTTCTCGATAAAGATAGACTTTACCAGCAAGTTTATATAATGTTCCATTTTTACTCCCTGGTTACTACAAACTGAGCCGGTTCAACCTGCTTGGCATAACGCTTTGTGCTTCTAACCCACCAGATGAAGAGACCAATCAGGAAGAAGCCGCTTGGAGGAAGAACCAGAAGGCCGTTAGGAACATACCAGCCGCCATCCTTGGCCAGCGGAAGAACGGTAAGACCGAACCAGGTGCCGGAGCCGAAGATTTCACGGATAGTGCCAACGGACAGAAGAATAATGGAGTAGCCAAGACCGTTGCCGATACCGTCAATAAGTGATGGCAGCGGAGGATACTTCAGTGCAAACGCCTCGGAACGACCCATAACGATACAGTTGGTGATAATCAGACCGACGTACACGGAAAGCTGCTTATCCAACTGATAATTAAAGGCCTTGAGAAGCTGATCCACAACAATAACCAGCGATGCGATAACGGTAAGCTCGGCTATAAAACGAACGCTGCCGGGGATCACATTACGGATTGAGGAAACTGTCAGATTGGCAAAGGCGATAACCGCTGTTACGGAGATCGACATGACCATGGCAGTCTTCATGTTGCTTGTTACAGCAAGAGCGGAACAGATGCCGAGCACCTGAACGATAATAGGATTGATGCTGACAAGCGGATTAAGCAGCACTTCCTTTAAATTCAATTTTTCCTGAGCCATTACTTACTCCCCAACTGCTTAAGGAATTTGCCGTAGGCATCATCGCTAAGCCAGTATTTCATGCAGTTTGTAACACCCTTACCGGTAAGAGTAGCACCGGAAAGACCATCAACCTCAGTCTTTGAGCCCTGCGGAGCCGGGCCCTTGTAGACGCTGACTACCTTACCGCCGTCCATTACCAGTTTACCCTTCCATTTTGCGGTCCATACAGGATTTGATATTTCACCGCCGAGACCCGGAGTTTCTCCGTGCTCGTAGAAGTTAATACCTTCAACAGTCTTTCCGTCAGGAGTTACCGCAAGAAGTCCGTAAAGAGTTGACCACAGACCCTGACCGTAGAAAGGAAGAATGTATGATTTGATATTGCCTGAGGAATCCTTTGCCACATATACAGGCATAAGTTTTGATCTGAATCTGATGCCGGCGACATCATTATCCTTTTCAATCTTATGCTTGTATTCCTTGGTCTTTGACTTTGATACATAGTCAAAATCATCCGGATTCTCCTTGCCGTTCGGAACAATTCTGCCTGTATCAAGATCAAGCATCTGAGCAGTGATATGATCTTTGTAGAACTGAACACTGTCATCAGTATCCTGATTGAAGGCAAGACCTGAAACCAGAATAATATTGTTCTGCTTGTCACGAACCTTCTCCTGCTCCTGAATATCTCTCAGAGCTACGGTGGTTCCTGCCACAAAAATGGAGCATACAAGACACAGAACGAAAACAACCAGGAATGTCTTCCCTACTGATTCTTTATTACTAGCCACGAGCTAATCTCCTCTTAATATTGCGAGACTTGATGACGTAGTCAATCAGCGGCGCACACATGTTGCCGAACAGAATGGCAAGCATCATACCCTCCGGGAAGGCAGGATTGACAACACGGATGAGTACAACCATGAAGCCAATTAAGAAGCCGTATATGTATTTGCCCTTATTGGTGTAAGCGGATGAAACAGGATCAGTCGCCATAAACACCATACCGAAGGCGAAGCCGCCGAGTACAAAATGCCACCAGAAAGGCAAAGCAAACATCGAATTGGTATCAGAACCGATAATGTTCAGAAGCAGAGATGTCAGCAGCATGCCGAGGAACAGGGAAAATACAATCCTCCAGGAAGCTATTCTGGTAACAAGAAGAACAGCAAGACCGACAAGAATCATCAGTGTGGAGACCTCACCGATGGATCCCGGCATATTGCCAAGAAACGCATCCATCCATGTGAGTTTCTCACCTGTAACCGTGTTGGTCAGTGCCTCGATGTTGACACCTGAAGCCAGACTGGCAAGAGGTGTGGCACCGGTAGCTCCGTCCACTGCAGCCTTTGTTGCAACCCATACGCCGTCACCGGAAATCTGGGCAGGATAGGCGAAGAACAGGAAGGCGCGACCAACGAGAGCCGGGTTCATGAAGTTCATGCCCGTGCCGCCGAAAATTTCCTTTCCGATAACAACACCGAAAGAAATGCCGAGTGCGGCCTGCCACAAAGGAAGAGTCGGAGGAACAATGAGAGAAAAAAGAATTGATGTAACAAAAAATCCCTCATTAATCGGATGACCCTTGACTATGCAGAACAGTACCTCCCAGAAACCGCCGACTGCAAAAACAACGGCGTAGATAGGAAGGAAGAAGGCTGCACCTATTGCCAGTTCCGTTATCAGTCCTGACGACTGATCCAGAGTGAAGCCCAGCATCTGAAGAATAGCAAAGCGCCAGTCCTCGCTGAAAAGTTCAGGTGTTCCGACACCGCCGTGGGCGTTGAGATACGCAAGTGCATTGGCACCCACATTGTACATACCCCAAAACATTGCCGGGAAAACAGCAAACCACACGATAATCATCATACGCTTCAAATCCGCATAGTCACGAACCTGAACCTTGGAGCGTGTCACCTCGCCCTGAGTATAGAAAAATGATGCCGTACCCTCGTAGAGCGGGAATAACTTATGAAATTTTCCGCCCTTTTCAAACAGAGGAGCCATCTTTTCCAGAATTGTTTTTAAAAACACTGATTAACCCTCCAGCTCAATCTTGTTGAGACACCTGCGCAGCATCGGTCCGAAATCCGACTTACACGGATCAACATATGTGCAAAGTGCAAGATCCTCTTCATCCAGTTCCAGACATCCAAGAGCCTGAGCCTCATCGGTATCGGTAATCGCTATGGCACGAAGGAGAAGACTTGGAATAATGTCCATAGGAAGAATACGATCAAAGCAGCTGAACGGAATAATCGCTCTTGCTCCGCCGTTCACACCGGTATTGAATACAAAATTCTCCTTGCACTTGTTGATGAACGGTCCGACGAAGGTGTTGCTTACCGAGAACTTCCTGAAGCCTGGCATCATCCAGCCGAGGAATTCCTTTTCATCGCCTTCCGGTATTACAGAAATCTGTGTAAAGTAGCGTCCCATGTAATCCAGAACACCGTCTGCCTTGCGACCGTAGATTACAGAACCTGAAACGACACGCTGCTTTGATTCGGTCTTGATGTTGCCGACTGTAAGCTCACTTACACAGGCACCCATGACTGTCTGAACAAGCCGTGGACTGACAACGCCGGGGCCTCCGATTGCAACATAGCGGGAACTGTCCAGTTCTCCGGTAGTAAACAGGCGACCTATGGCAATTACATCCTGATAGCCGATATTCCACAGAACTCTCTCAAGAGAAGCTCCAACCAGTTTGTGCATGTGGGTTCCGGCAAGTCCTGCAGGATGAGGACCGACAAAAGTCTCCTCCTTTATATTCGAAGCAGTTCCCTGAGGAAGCTGGTAGTCACCCTTGCACACATACACCGTACCTTCCGTCAGACGTGATATGACATCAAGACCGCGGGCAAAATCATCTGATCTAGAATTGATTATCGCCTTCACATCAGGAGCAAGAGGATTTGTATCCATTGCTGTCACGAAAATGTGCTTAGGTTTGGAATCCAACGCCGGAACCTTAGCGAAAGGTCTGGTTCTGAAAGCTGTCCAGAGACCGGATTTTTTCAACTCGTCAACAACAGCCTGACGATCAACAGTTGGCAGATTCTTGGCATCATACTTGTCGAAGCCTACAGCTCCGGCTGACTCGTCAACCTGGATCACCATAGAAACAAAACTTCTGCGCTCACCACGGTTGATTTCCAGGATCTTGCCGCCCTGCGGAGCCGTATAAACAACCCCCGGGTTCTTCTTGTCTTCAAAAAGAGGTTGACCCTTTTTGACGGAATCTCCCACATCTACCAGCATGGTCGGCCTGAGTCCCGGATAATCTGAGCCTATCAGTGCAACCTTGGTTACACTCTCTGCTCTGACTATCTCAGATCCTGCTCCACCGCTGATCGGAAGATCCAAACCTTTCTTTATTTTGATCATATTTTTTCCGACATTGATAGAAAATTTCAGAAATGAAACCGGAAGAAGCGATTCCCCAGTTTCGTTTAATTACACAAAACCGCATGGATTTTATCAAAAACAGTGTTTTTTATCCAATCATTTAAAATCCGCCACCGCCGAAGGCAGTTTAAGATCACAGACAGACACGGATGAAGGGATTTAACAAAATCCGGCAGGTTCGGACTTTGAAGGCTTAATCATCGCACCTGCCGGCAGAAAGCAAAGGAAACCCGGTGCACAGTAAAAAAACGGAAAGGAAGACTACTACATACAAAAAATACAGGAAACAGAAGAATGGAAGTCAGCAAAACTTCTGACCGCACGGTTCAGATCAAATACACTTCACAAAGAGACAGGGAACATCCTGCAGAAAAGGATCTGATTCAGACAGATGCGGCAGATCCAGGAAAGCAAGGCATTCTCCGTGTACCTGTTCACTCCCTGCAGACAGATTCAAGGGACCAGCGCGGATAAACCTTGATTTGGTTTGATGATCTTTCACCGGCTAAAAATCTCTGCATTCCGGCGTACGCTATCATGGCACCGTTATCAGTACAGAATGAAAGCCGCGGAAAGAATATCTCACCTCCCCTGCCCTTCATAAGCTCTGTCAGCGACTGTCTGATTCTGAGATTTGCACTTACTCCGCCGGCCACCACAAGACGGCTGAACCCGGTCTGCTCCAGGGCTCTGGTGCATTTTATCACCAGAGTATCAGTTACAGCAGCCTCAAATGACGCTGCAATATCAGCCTTTGCACCGTGATCTTCACCTGCATGGGCAAGTGCATTTGAGGCTGCGGTTTTAAGACCGGAAAAACTGAAATCAAGACCGGGACGATCTGTCATGGGACGAGGAAACCTGAAAGCTGACGGATTACCCTCCCTTGCCAGTGCTGAAACAAGAGGTCCGCCAGGGTACGGAAGTCCAAGAAGTTTTGCAGTTTTGTCAAAAGCCTCACCGGCGGCATCATCTATGGATTCGCCCAGTATTGAATATCTTGCAAAACCATCCACTCTGATAAGCAGAGTATGTCCTCCGGATACCAGAAGAGCAAGAAAAGGATAAGACGGAGGATTAGCCTCAAGCATCGGAGCAAGAAGATGCCCCTCCATGTGATTTACAGGCACGGCCGGACAGTTCCATGCATAGGCAATGCTTCTCGCCACCGTTGCTCCGACCATCAGAGCACCAATCAGTC
>CADBNP010000114.1 GCA_902796095.1 uncultured Aeromonadales bacterium
ATATTTTGTCTGAAAATTAACAACAGGATAACTTTGTGAGTTTGTGTTACTGTACTAACCAGAGAAAACTCACAAAAACTCAACTTTGTGCGTTTGCACTGCTATAATAACTGTAGAAAACTCACAAAAATTCAGTTTTGTGCGTTTTTAACACGATAAAGATCCCGGAAAATTCAAAAAGAAGGATGCACCATGGCCAACCGATCAGGCAGAGCAGTACAGAATCTCAGTGGTGAATGTACCTACTACTCGTTCTGTCCAAACCCGCTTCCTCCACAACCTGATATAGAAATCGATAATGAAATGGAAGAACTCCTTATCGATTCACACAAAAAACTGGCAGTACTGGACACACTGTCTGACAGAATTCCGAACAAGGATCTGTTTATCTCCATGTACGTCCGAAAAGAGGCTCTGGTCTCATCACAAATTGAAGGAACACAGTGTACGCTGGACGATGTGCTGAACCCGGAAATTGACGAAAACGCCAACGCAGACGTGTCAGACGTAGTCAACTATGTCAGATCCATCAACTATGCCATTCAGCGTTTGAATGAACTTCCGCTGTGCATCAGGCTGATCCGCGAGACGCACAGGGTACTGATGAACAGCGTGAGAGGCGGTGACAAGACACCGGGTGACTTCCGCACATCTCAGAACTGGATAGGCGGTGCAGGCAGCACACTGAAAAACGCCCGGTTCATTCCGCCAAATCCCCAGGACATGATCGACTGTATGTCGGATCTGGAAAAATTCATAAACAGCGAAGATTCCATAGATCCTCTGATCAGGGCTGCTCTGGTGCACTATCAGTTTGAAACAATCCATCCATTTCTGGACGGGAACGGGCGCGTCGGACGACTTCTGATCACACTGTACCTGATTAGTGCAAACGTAATCTCATCTCCGATCCTCTACCTCTCCTGTTACCTGAAATCCAACCGAATCGAATATTACGACAGGATGAGCGAAGTACGAAAGTCAGGCAATTACGAGCAATGGATCAAATTCTTCCTTCGCGGGATCGTGGAAACCGCCGCGGACGCCACTGAGACCATAGATCGTCTGAATGCTCTGCATCAGAAAAACGAGGCAAAACTGTCTGATGTTCCGACCCGTTCAAGAAAGAACATCATGAAACTGTTTGCCTATATCGAGCAGAACCCGATCATTGAGCGGGTCAAAACATCCGCGGCACTCGGACTGTCCAGGAACGGTCTGGCAAATTACATAAACATACTTTGCAGCAGGGATATCCTGAAAAACACCTCCAAATCCGGCAAAGCTCTGATCTTCTCTTATGAGGAGTATCTGGAAATTCTCAGAAAAGACACGTAGACCGTCCTGTTTTTACTGATCAGCTGCAAGGGAAAGGACTGTTCATCGTACTATTCCGTTCCCAGATTATGGAGCCACTGATAAATAACCCCGGCAAGTTTTTCCCCGATACCCGGCACCTTGGCTATTTCCTCACGGCTTGCACTTGTAACTTCCTTTATACCTCCAAAACGGTTAAGCAGATCCTGACGCTTCTGCTTTCCAACTCCTGGGATCTGTTCAAGTCTGCTGACTATTTTATGAGAGCTGCGCTGACGTCTGTGATTGGTTATGGCGAAACGGTGTGATTCATCGCGGATATGCTGGATCAACAGGAAAGCGGCGGAATTGTCACCGGGGTTTATGCACTCCCTGGTGTATCCCATATGAAGGGTTTCAAGTCCGTGCTTTCTGCCCTCCCCCTTGGAAACGCCCACAATAAGAGGATTGTAATCCGCAAAGATCTCCCGGCAGCGGTTTATCACATCCTCGGCCTGGGACATCTGTCCGTCTCCGCCGTCAATAAAGACCATGTCGGGGAGATTGTCAGCACTTTCCGCCTTTAGAAAACGTCGCTCCAGAACCTGCTTCATGGCAGCGAAATCATCACCTGCCTTAACATCCTTTATATTGAAAAGACGGTATTTGGAAACCTCCGGTCCGTCCCTGCCGAACACGACGCAGGAGGCTACGGTACGCTCGCCGAAAGTATGGGAAATGTCATAGCATTCCATACGCTTTACTGTACCCTTTTCAAGAGAAAACAGTTTTTCAAGATCCTCTATTCTCTCTCTCTGAAGCTGAGCTGACTTCATTCTCGAAGCCAGAGCCTCCCTGGCATTCTCTTCTCCCATGCTCAGCAGCTTCAGCATTTTTCCCCGCTGTGGATATACGGCATTCAGATTATGTCCCGATGCCTCCGACAGCACAGCACAGAATGAATCATCAAATTTGTATTTTTCATCCAGCACTATATCGGACGGATAGCCGAAGGACGGATCCTTCAGATAATACTGTTCAATGAAGCTGCGGATAATTTCATTCAGTACGTCCTCAGCGGTACACATCATAAAGAAATTATGAGATCCCTTCAGCTGACCGTCACGGAGAAAAATAACGTTTATGCAGGCAGAGCCGGAAAGAAAATCGATGGAGATGATATCTGAATCCTTTCTGCTGTCGTCATCAATCACCTGCTGTTCCTGAACCTTGCGAAGAGCAAAAACCCTGTCCCTCAGCACCGCGGCCCGCTCAAAATCGCAGTTTTCACTGGCCTCGGTCATTTCCGCAATCTGCTGTTCAATAATATCCGAATACCTGCCCTTTAAAAAAAGCTCCGTCATGTTCACACATTTAAGGTATTCATTGTCAGTTACAAGTCCGCTGACGCAGGGACCGAGACATTTCTTAACCTGGTAGAGAAGACACGGCCTTGAACGGCTTGCAAAGGTTATATTGGAACACTGGCGCACCGGAAAAACAGTCTGCAGAAGCCTGAGACTTTCCTTGACAGCGGCGGTATTCGGATAAGGGCCGTAATATGTTCCCTTTATTTTCTGGGGGCCGCGGTGATAAACAATTCTGGGATATTTCTCTTTGGTTACAAGAATATACGGATATGATTTATCATCCCTCAGCAGGATATTGTAATGCGGCCGGTACTCCTTGATCAGATTCTGCTCTAGGATGAGAGCGTCAGATTCGGAAGGAGTTACAGTATACTCAATTGATGCAATGTTTCCCACAAGAGCTCTGGTCTTAACCGAATTCAGACTGGAAACAAAATAGGAATGAAGACGGTTTGACAGATTCTTGGCCTTGCCCACATATATGACATTCCCGGCAGAATTATACATACGGTATACACCGGGGAGATCCGGCACGGTCTTAAGAAAAGATGAGTAGTCAAAAATACTGTTGCAGGACGGCATGTGGGCAGCTGAAACACAAATGGATCTGAAAGCAGATCCGGCAAAAAACAAACCCGGAGACAGATAATTCTTACGGTTGGAAGCTATTCATTAACAATCTTGAATCTGATGGCAAGACGGGTCAGCTCCACGTCTCCGGAGATATGAAGTTTTTCAAATATACGATAACGGTAGCTGTTGACGGTTTTCGGACTCAGACACAGCTTTTCAGCAATATCGGCAGCCTTCATACCCTTGGTGATAAGGAGAGTAATCTGAAGTTCTCTTTCCGACAGTTCATTGAACGGATTGTCATTCTCCTTAGGATCAAAGGTGCTGAGAGCCATCTTCTGGGCTATCTCCTGGGAGAGATACTTTCTGCCATGATATACGGTGTTGATTGCCGTGATCATCTCTTCAGGAGATGCGGCCTTGCTGAGATACCCGAATGCTCCCGCCTGCATGACCTTTGTGGGAAAGGGCTCTTCGGTTCTCATGGATAAAACTATCACCCTGGCTTCCGGACGGATCCTGAGATATTTGACGGTGGCATCCATGCCATCCATACCGGGCATGACCATATCCATCAGTACAACGTCAGCCGAATTCTTTTTGGCCCAGTCCAGAGCCTCCTCACCGGTAGTTGCCTCACCTACAACTCTGAAGTTACCGTTGTCCTCCAGTATTCTCTTAATACCGGTTCTAACAAGTTCGTGATCATCCACCAGCAATACGGTTACCAATTTAAACCTCGATACCCCACAGTTATAATTATCAGCGGTTATTCTACAACAAAAAAGAAGCTTTGCCTTTTTCTGTCGCTTTTACGGAGCAAAAAATTTGAGCTCGCACCAATTAAGAATGATTACGCAGGAGAAAACTCAGACACAGCGGCCGGATCATCAGTTTTCATCACAGGATCCTGAAACCGCAGTGACTGAACAAAAAAAACACTGCCGGAATCTATCTCGGCAATGTACTAACTGCATCAGCCTGAAACGGAATATCAGGATCTGACAGAAAAGCTGCCAGATCCCAAAAATCAGTTAAGCTGTTCCGTATTGTCAGCTGATTCGTACTGTTTCAGAGCAAAATTATTGATTTCAATATCTGAATCCTCTCTGAGCTGCTGACGCATGAGAGTAATATCCCGAACAGAATTAATCTGCTTGAGCTGGGAGCTGATCATCATGGTCTGATCGGAGGTGAGATTTGAAACATCCTCCTCAGTTACTGACCTGAGCTGAACAATGTATCTGTTGCCGTCAAGACCGCTTACACTGTCGGCATTGACTCCTGCAGTCTGCTTGGGCAGAGCGAAACCCTTGTCAATTACAGCCGGATCAAACTCGGAGGAAACACGATCTACAGTCACACCGGTTCTGACAGTTACAGAATTCTTTCCTGCAAAATCAGAAGCGTTGCCTCCGCTGATGAGGATCTTCCTGAGTTCACTGATCTTTTCATCAGCCAGATTCTGAGCCTTCACCAGACCGTAATCGTTCTTTACCTTGCTCTTGACCTCGTCAAAAGGCTTCACGTACTGAGGTTTGAACTCGGCAACCTTGAACACAATGGCATTGTTGTCGTCAATTCTGATGGTTTCAGAATTCATGCCGTCATCCCTGAATGACTGACTGAAAGCCAGAGACTTGATCTGACGGTTGTCAAACGGAGATATGCTCGTATCAGCATCAAAGAAGTTGGAATGTCTGATCTCAAGCCCCATTTCCGTGGCAATTGAATCAAGATCATCCGGGAATTCGTTGCCGAGAGTAATGAGCTTGTCATAAGCCCTGGCATACTCATCCCCCACCTTCTTGGCCGCAATGGCATCTCTGATCTCCTGGGATACATCCTTCAGCGGCTTGAGGGTATCGGCTCTGATGCCCATGAACTTGATGATATGGTAGCCATACTTGGAGTTTACGATGCTGGAGATACGGTTCTCAACAGAAAGAGTTTTTACTGCGGCATCAAATTCAGGCTCAAGAACACCAAATCGCTGCCAGTCAAGATCACCGCCCTTCTTTGCAGTAAGCACATCCTCAGAATAACGGGTAGCGACCTCCTCAAAAGGAGTACCGCTGCGGAGAGCCTTTTCGGCTTCGGTGATTTTATCCAGCTGCTTCTTCTGGGCATCCTCGTCCTTCCCCTTGTTCACGAAAATATGCTCAACGTGGAACATTGCCGGATCTGTGTACTTGTCGGCATGCTCCTTGTAGTATGCCTGGATCTCCTCATCAGAGATTTTCTGACTCTTCTGAAGTTCGTCCCTGTTCAGAAGAACATAGTCTATCTTCACCTGATCTCCCTGAACGTAGGAATTCTTGTTCTCTTCGTAATAGGCTTTGAGATCAGCATCGTTCACAGCAACAGACTTAACAAGATCTGCAGGATTCAGAGTATAGACATCCAGTGTTCTCTTCTGCTTGAACAGAGCCGTTGCATGACTGTTCTCATAGGGAAGAACAAACTGTGCTCCGGAAAAGGTACTCTGATACAGATTGTCAACCATCTGAAGCTTCTGATCATGGGCAAACTGACCCGCTGAAGCATAACCGGCTCTGGTAATGACATTCAGATAGCGATCGTTGTTGAACTTGCCGTCAACCTTGAAGGCATCGATGTCATTTACAATAATCCGCTGAATGGTAGCATCGCTGATATGGAAGCCGGTTGAAGAAGCTCTCTGATCAAGAATTGTCTCGTCAATCATATTGTTGAGAACCTGCATTCTGAGCTTGCTTAAAAACTGAGGATCTGCGGCCAGTATTTCAGAAAAATGCTCACCGGCCTGATTCTGAATGTTCTGACGCTGCTGGCGGAAAGCCATGTCGTATCTCATAGAATCAATGGTAACACCGTTGACCTCGGCAGGATCAGTGTTCGGCTTGCGGACGGCATAAGTTCCAACACCGGCCAGAGCGAAAGAAACCATAATCACCACAAAAATAATCTTTGCGGCGGTGCTCTGGGCTCCCTCCCTCATTTTATCCATTAGCATGATAAATATTCCTCTCTAACTTTTTTTATAATTGCCGCATACAAACCGCGGCATACAGTTTCGGCGTTCAATCCGCAGCAGCCGGTGCATTTTCATTCAGCTGCCAGTTCCGTGCACAGATCCGCCCCTACCATACAATAAATCAGTGAGATTATACATGATGAGAGGAGTTTTTTAAACCTTGCAGAAAATCTGACTGCCAAACCCGAACAGATGCAGAATGCTTGACTGGAAGAAAAACAAAAGGCGGGAGCATTACTGAATGCAGCCCGCCCGGTATTGTCAGTTTACGGCAGTCAGATCTTTACCTTGGATTTCTTTTCCTTTTCAAAGGATTTTTTGACATCCTTCACACAGCTAGGATCCTCGGTAACAATCGGAGGGCACTTGCCGTCAACCACATCCTTTGTCACCTCCACAACACCGCCGTGGGACCTGGACGGGATCTGGAACATGGTATCCATGAGAATATCCTCCAGAATGGATCTGAGACCTCTGGCTCCGGTATCCTTCTTGATAGCCAGATCTGCAATGCTTTCCAGAGCATCATCCGTAAACTTCAGATCAAACTTCTCCATGTCAAACAGAGCACGGTACTGCTTGACCAGAGCATTCTTTGGCTGGGTAAGAATATTGATCATGGCGGAGCGATCAAGCTTGGCAAGAGCAGTGATCACGGGAAGTCTGCCGATGAATTCAGGTATTATGCCGAACTTCACCAGATCCTCAGGCTCAACCTCGGAGAAAAGTTCAGTAATGCTCCTGGAATGATCAGATTCGATATTGGCACCGAAACCGATACCGGTATCCACATTGATTCTCTTTTCTATAATCTTGTCCAGTCCGGAGAATGCACCGCCGCAGATGAAAAGAATTCTGGAGGTATCCACCATAATGTTGTCCATCATCGGAT
>CADBNP010000115.1 GCA_902796095.1 uncultured Aeromonadales bacterium
AACATCCGTGTGCTTAACCGAATATGACGAACAGAAAAATCTCCTGTGGTTTTGGGAGGATGGATTTAAAGAAGGGTATAAAGAAGGATTTAAAGAAGGGTTTGAAGAAGAGTATAAAAAAGCAAGAAAGGAAGGTGAGATCAGATTTGGGAAACTGATAGATAAAATGGTAACTGCAGGCAGAATTGATGATATGACCCGGGTTGCCACCGATTCTGAGTACAGGCATCAGCTTTATAAAGAATTCCACATTTCAGATTGAAACTTCCTTTCTGCTTTCCTGATTTTACTCATTTTCTCCGTTCTGACACATGAGTGAAAAGGCATTGAATCTGGTCTGCGTGCCAAACTTAATCCCATGCACGGAGTTGTGGCTGAACAGCAGAAATCACTGAGAGTCATCGGCAGTGGGGAGAAGTTCGCTGATCTGATAATAACCATCAACAAGGGAAAGAAAAGCGAATGCGTCTAACTCATCGAACTGAAGTACAACGCTAAAAAAGACACGACTTAAGCAAAGATTGAAAGTCTGAAAAATGAGGCAAACGAACAGGTACAAACCTACAAGAACGAACCGTAGTTCAGGGATAAACAGGTCAAGGCCTGTGCCATGGTCTTTGCCGGTTCGGAATGCGTATTGCAGGTAGCGTAATTTTCTCAAAATAAATTTCGTTCCCACACTTTCTGTTGAAAATCCTGGTTTTAAACAGAATTGACTGTTCCCCAAGCATGAAGTTGAAATATACCTGCTGCAAAATGCAGCCGGCAGAAAAATCCGAAAAAGGAAAAAGGAAAGCTTATGATTACAGTTGAACACAACTTTGATCCGTCGAAATTCAAATGGCTCTGGGCCATGTACGTACATGACGCTAATCCGTCATATCACTGCAGGTGGTGTCTGAAGGGAAAATTCAGCAAAAAATTCTCAAAGACTTCCAACCCGGACATGAAAGATCAGCACCTGCTGGTTATGGATGAATACCCTGACGAAATGTTCAGGGCTGTTTATTTCTGCGGTGTTTCCTCGCACCTTTACAGCAAACATCAGAACTATCCTCACAATGTACATTTTGCTGTTGAGCCGGCTGAGGGACATGAAGATCTGTTCACCTTTGAAAACTGGACAGCAAAGATCAAAAATGGAAAACTGCTGGAAATTCCGGATGAGAGCCGTCTTGTTCCTAAATTTTTCAGGGAGCCGTACACTCCCGACTTCTACACCTGCAGGATCTTCAGGTGGGCTGTAAACTATTTCGGCTACAACCATGAATAGCTGCTGATCCCGGTTTCTGAAGACCTGATGATCAGGATCCGGCCACAGCTGAATGCCCCTGGAGTTAAACTTCACTTCTGTTCATGGCTACTTCCACCAAACTGCTCTTAATGTTGATATCCGAGACAAATGTCGTAACTGTTTTAAACAGGGTTTAAGATTTTTTTGTTTCCCCCTGTGCAATTCCCGTATTGTTAAGTTTGTGATAATGCAGTTTCCCCTATTATGTTGTTTCAGCATCTCAAAATTTGATGGCGGCAGACCAGGTATCGTCCGCATCCGCCAGTATTTATGTGCCGAATCCAGATATAGCAATGAATCCCGAAAACAATTAACAAAAATAGTTTGTAAAATGTTGACAACCTCCGAATCCTGAACATTCGTTTGTTAATAACTTTTTTGTCAAATCATTTTTTAACTTTTCCGGCAGAAACAGGCAGTATATTTTTTGCAAAACACGGAAACCGTTTCTATGAAAACTCCGGTTGCGTGCAGCCAGATCAATGCACATTCTGCACAGCATTGAGCTTTGGCAGCAGCCGTCATCCGGCCGCAAGATCCTGGCCGGAATTATGATTCTGTAATGCCAAATTCTGCAGGCAGGAAAGTTCCGCCAAAAAGACTGACAATAAAAAAACTGCAGGAAGAAAAAATTCCTCCGTGCAGTCGTTTAAAGATCCATGATCCTGTACCAGTTCAGTCAGACTTAACCGGCTGATCATAACGATCTGTCAGTCTGAATCTTCAGCTCCCAGAATTATTTGCTGTTCTCGGTTTTACTGAATGAATCTCTCAGAGTGACCGTGAGATTGAAAACAGGCTTCTCTTCTGTCGAATGTCTGGAATCAGGACAGAAATATCCTTCCCGCTCAAACTGATAGGTCACACCGGGCTTTGCACCCTTCAGTGAAGGCTCCAGCATGGCATTGTCCAGCACTGTCAGAGAATTTTTGTTAATCGTGGACAGGAAGTCATCCGCAGCACCTGGATTTGGAACATTAAAGAGGCACTCATACATATTCACCGTTGCCTTCACTGCATGCTTAGCACTTACCCAGTGAATAACACCCTTGATCTTCTGTCCGTCCGGCATATCGGCACCCAGCGTCTCCGGAAAGTATGTACAGTGTACGCATATAACATTGCCGTTTTCATCTTTCTCGCAGCTGTCTGCTCTGACTACATAACCATAACGCAGACGGACATTCTTGCCTAAAACAAGACGCTTATACTGCTTGTTGGCAGTTTCTCTGAAATCAGCTGCATCAATGAAGACTTCACCGCTGAAAGGTACTTCTCTCTGACCCATGTCGGGATTAAGCGGATGATTAGGTGCGGAAAAAAACTCTTCCTTTCCCTCAGGATAGTTGTCGATTACCAGTCTGAGAGGATGAAGCACTGCCATCGCCCTCGGTGCCGTGTTATTCAAATCATCCCTTACACAGTTTTCAAGGGCCGACATTTCTACCACGTTCTCCTGCTTGGTAACGCCGATGCGGCGGCAGAACTCACGCAGTGCAGCCGGAGTGAATCCGCGGCGGCGCATTCCGGAAATAGTTGCCATTCGAGGATCATCCCATCCGTCTACATAGCCTTCATCTACAAGAAGCTTGAGCTTTCTCTTGGAGGTAAGGCAGTATTCAAGATTAAGACGGCTGAATTCATACTGATGCGGTCTGGTTGGAGAATTCAGTGATATATGCTCCAGAACCCAGTCATAAAGACGGCGGTTGTCCTGGAACTCCAGAGTGCAGATGGAATGAGTAATTCCCTCGATGGCATCAGAAATGCAGTGAGTGAAATCGTACATCGGATAAATGCACCATTTGTCTCCTGTCTGATGATGCCTCTGGAATTTCACTCTGTAGATCACCGGATCCCGCATACAGATAAAGCTTGAAGCCATGTCGATTTTGGCTCTGAGACATGCTCTGCCCTCTTCGAATCCGCCGTCGCGCATTTTTTCAAAAAGTCTGAGATTCTCTTCGGGAGTTCTGTCCCGATAAGGTGAATTTTTTCCCGGAGATGTAAGAGTTCCTCTGTACTCTCTTATCTCTTCCGGAGAAAGCTCATCAACATAGGCAAGTCCCTGATTGATCAGCTCCACAGCATAACCGTACAGGCGATCAAAATAATCTGATGAATACCTGGCATCGCCGTCCCAGTTAAAACCGAGCCACCTTACATCCTCCTTGATGGAATCAACATATTCGGTATCCTCCTTGGATGGATTTGTATCATCAAATCTAAGATTGCAGACGCCTGAATAATCTCTGGCTATTCCAAAGTTAAGACAGATGGATTTGGCGTGACCGATATGAAGATATCCGTTTGGCTCGGGAGGAAATCTTGTTCTGATGACGGCAAACTTTCCGGCAGCCAGATCCTCATCAATAATCTGGCGGATAAAATTGGTTGGAATATTTTTTTCAGATGAATTTTCTTCCATAAAAACCTCAAAAAATCCTGTAATGGATCCTGATTTCCGGATCCTGCTCGCTTTAACAAATTTTACTAATTATACATGATCCGGTGTATCCTCCCGCAACATGCAAAGAAAAAATCAGTCGTAAAAGCACAATCTGGGATTTCACCAAAAAAGAAACCTCCCTGCAAAAGCAAAGAGGTCTGACATTAACATTTATTGTTCTGCGGTAAAAGCATCATAAATTTAATAGAGTTTATTATTCTGAATACACCTGACCCTGTCAGAAGGAATCAGTTCTTTAAGCTCCAGGGCTAGTGCATATAA
This sequence comes from uncultured Aeromonadales bacterium, assembly GCA_902796095.1. GTDB lineage: Bacteria > Pseudomonadota > Gammaproteobacteria > Enterobacterales > Succinivibrionaceae > UBA2804. The sequence continues at coordinate 4,026 of CADBNP010000115.1, forward strand.
TTCAGGATTATCTACTTCAAAGAATCCAATCTTATTCATTTTTTCGAAAATCTCCTTGGCTTTCTTTGGATTCTTATAATTTAGGTAAGCCCCAAATTCATATTCATTTGCAAAGAACTGGGCGTTATGGATAGATGAGATCATATGATCTGTTTCCATTGCGAGCTTAAAATGTCTGTCTCTGAGTTCTTCCATGGTCAGATCATTATAGGCGCCTGAAGACGGCAATCCAAATTTTGCAACAAGATGTTTATAAAAATCAGAATCCTTTTCCAGAAACTCTTCTATCTTCTCAAAGCGCTCCTCAATTTCCTTCATAAGAGTAGTACGCTTGTACTGCCGGTGAACCAGTTCTGCTTTCCTGACAATTTCCTGTGCCTTGTGGAGATAGCTTCCATCATCGTTTGAGACGTCTTCACAAAATGCTAACTTCCACCACGGTTCTGTAACAGAAGATATTTTTTTAGGACCTATAATATTGCCAAGTCTGATAAAATAATCAGTAATTCTGTTCCCAACTATTTTCGCTTCATCTCCGGTCTTGTTGGTACTGATTTCCACCGGCTTGGTGACAGTCAGATCATAGGATGGAAAAGAGGCTTCAATCTCCATCATCTCAGAAGCATCAATTTTCAGCTTAAGTGTAACCGGAGTTCCGGCCGGTATCACCTGTTTTACGTCTTCATACCTGATTACAATATCGGCCACATGATCATATGCCAGTACATTGTCTCCCTCACGCATTGAAAAATCAGCCTGGTAAAGAGGAATTTTTAAAGGACAAATCTCATTCAGA
>CADBNP010000116.1 GCA_902796095.1 uncultured Aeromonadales bacterium
AAAATTACTTCCAGGGTGCTGAGTACACCGGTCGGAGCTGCTGCCAGCAGAGTTTTTGGCAAGGTTGCAGCGAAAGTTTTAACCAGGGTTGGTACCGGAATTTTGGGAGGTGTAGCTGCGGGTGCTGCCGGAGGTTCTGTTGTTCCTGTGGCCGGGACGTTTCTTGGTGCAGTGTTGGGAGGTGCAGTTGCCTGGTTTGCAACTGATTACATTATGCTCCGTGCAGACGAGCAGGTAAACCGCGGCGAACTGAGAATGGAGATTATAAAAGCCATCGACAATGCCATAGATGAATCTTTCAGATAGCAGGGAAAAATGTCCGGCATCTCTGCATTACGTCAGGAATCTTATCGCCCGTGGCATGCAGGCGGCTGATGTGTACCTGAAGGATGACTGGGTCTGGCTGAATTTATCTAAGAAACCGGGTGAAACACGATGGCGGAATGTCTGCAGATATAAAGCAGAACTGACCCGATAACATAAATTTTAATTAACGAAGTAAAAAGGTTTCCATATGATTAGAACTGAAAAACTGGAAAAATTAAAGGATCACAGAAGAGGACTGGCGTCAAGGTTAAACACTCCTGCGCTGCGCGGTACCAAAAACATCGTTACAGGTCTGTATGACGAGAATGCGCACTTCATCTATGAACTGATCCAGAATTCTGATGATGCCGGAGCGAAAAACATGGCTTTCATTCTTACTGATGAAAGTGTAATCATGGTTCATGACGGCACCAGAGATTTTACGGTTTCAGATCCGGACCTGGAGGATGAGGACAGAGAAAACGGAACGCTGGGGGATTTGAATTCCATCCTTTCCATAGGAAATTCCAACAAGCAGTATGACGGAAACAAGATTGGAAAGTTCGGATGTGGCTTTAAGGCTGTTTTTCAGTACACGGATTCCCCGGTTATTCTGAATGCAGATCTCAAAATCCGCATAGTTGACTACATCGGACTGGAGGACTGTCCGCCTGACGAGGAGAAAAAGTACAGGGATCAGATCCGGAACTCTCTTACCGCAGCTTCCGGTGAATGCATGCCGTCCGGCTTTGAATGGACGACGGCCATAATTCTGCCGTTCAGGGATTTGGACAGAACAAAATGCATCAGGGAGATAAGGGAGAAATTCTCATCCCTGGAGAAACCGGTTCTTTTTCTTGAGAATGTGAATAACATTCTGATCTGCATGGATGATTCTGTGAATGTGTACGGCAGGACAGTTACTTTCTGCTCGGAGCGTGATGACACTGTCATACAGAAGGTTGATTACAGAGCTCCTTCAGAAAACAGGCACTACTGGAAGGTTTCACGGTTATCTGAGGAATTTAGAACCTATTCTCTTATGTTTGAGGCCGGTGAAAACTATGATCGCCTTATTCCTGCCGCTGAATCAAATCTTTTCTGCTACTTCGCCACAAGAACATCCAGCAGCGTAAACTTTCTGATCCACGGTGCCTTTGAGATGAATCCTGCCCGCACGAACCTCAAAGAAGTGGAAAGAAACGAAAATCTCAAGAGAAGAATTAACGAACTGGAAGTCGATGCCCTTGGATTTTTGTCAGAATACAGCGCCTACGGCGAGGAAATTCTGGATTTTCTTCCTCTGATTCTGAATTCCCAGGTGTCAGACAGGTTTGTCAGTCTCGCCAGAAATCAGAAGATCCTGCCGTGCGGCGGACACTATACGGATCTGGATCATGCCTTGTTTGTTGAGAAGAAATTCAGGGAATTCTTTTCGGAGAATGAAATCCGTGAACTGTCAGGAAGGGATAATGCTGAGTTCATTTTTCCCGAGGTATCACCGGCACAATACAAAAACGTGTTCGGAAACCTGGGTGATTTTATGTCTGCAGCCGTTGACGGAAAAAAACTCGCAGAAGGTATTACCGTGTCCTTTATGCAGAGACATTATGAAGCTGATATCGGCTGGCTGGAAACTTTTTATGAAAAAATAGCTGGCGGCTCTCCGTTTGATGTTTTTCTGAAGTCCGGCATTTTCCTTACGGAAAAGGGCAGATGGGCCGCAGGTGACGGAGGCACGGAAAAGCAGAATATTTTTCTTAACGGAACAAAAACATCCAGGTATGAAAGTATCAGCTGCAGGATCTGGGAATACAGTGATCGGATGAAGGAGATTCTGAAGTCCTGGTTCAGAGAGTACAGCTGGAAGGATGAGTTAAATGAAATCATCAGTGACTTCAGCGGAGAGAAGATCAGTGAGCAGGAATTTTTCCGTCACCTGATGCGTTTTGTCATAGGTACCTCCGCTGAAGATGACATGGAGCATATAAAATCATCCGTTAAGTATCTGGATTTTGTAAGGATGAGGGACGGCACGCTCAGGGCACCTTCAGAGGTGGTGCTCTGTGTTGCGCCGGACACGACTGATCAATCCAAATTATATTGCTTCTGGGAGGATATTTATCCCGGATCCTGGATTATTGACATTGGCTACTATAAATCCCTGGTTGATACGTTTCAGATTGATTGCGAGAACCTTCTGACAGCCGGTCTGCTTAACCGTTTTATCAAATCTGTAATCGGTGAACGGGTTTATAAGACGAAAAAGGTAGATCTTAAAAGGGATAGAGGAATTGAAGCGCTGAACTGTACAGAAATCTACAAGCAGGTCAATCCCCGTTCCGTCAGATACGGAATTTTCCCGAGCTACGAATCATTTAATGACTACACAATTCTCGGGATCTATGATCTTCTGAATGCCTTTTATGCAAAGGATGCCGATTTGGGACTTAAAAAGGAGTGCTCTCTTAAGATTTTTAAGATTCTTACCTATTTTCTCCGGCATGAGCCGACCCGTCTTGGCGACAGATTCTATTCAACTACTGCGTGGGGCGGTTATCAGGGACAGTACGATCTCAAGGCCCGGTCATTTCTTACAATGTTGGAAATTTTCTATGATCGGGACGGGAAACTTATGAACTTTGTTACGGAAAAGCATTCTCTCTCCGATTTTAACGAGATGTACAAAGTTGGTGAACTTGACGGTGATCAGACAAATGAGCTTGCTGAATTCCTGAACATTCTGGATGATCACCGCATGATTAAGGTGGATGAACAGACACTTGAGCATCTAAGGGAGCAGGGTGTAACCCAGGGTACTCTCAACTATGTTTCGAACCGTTTCCTTGATATTCTGAGTCAAAGATCTGATTTGCTGGAGCTGCTGAAAAACTGTGAGGAACAGAATATGAACGAAGAACTGGAAAAGATCCTG